>JAUWBB010000362.1 GCA_030605195.1 Bacteroidota bacterium | reverse complement strand
TAATATTAGAAAGTTCAGAAATAACCTAATGAAGGGTTTATTTAAAATAATAGTACATTTTTTTATCTTTATTTTAACCCAATCTGTTATAGCACAGGGTTATTCAACCATTTATGGGTTTGTCAGTGATTCACACAATTTACCCGTAAAAGCAGTTAATATTTCAGTATCCATACCGAATTATGGAACAATTACAAACGATAATGGACTTTTTGAGCTACAACTTCCGGCAAATGTGAATCTTACTCTTACATTTTCATGTGTAGGATATGTAAGTAAAGAAATGTCGTTGAGAATGCAACCGGGTGAAAAGAAAGAGTTAGATGTAGTATTGGAAACTTTTGTTGATGAACTTCAGGAAATTGAAATCATTGTAAAAAGCGACCGTAGTGCTGTTTTTGTTCCTTTGAACATGAAAGATTTCAAAGCCCTGCCAAATGTTTCGGGAAATATCGAATCTTTACTTAAAACTTTTCCGGGAGTTGCTTCCGGTAATGAGTTAAGCTCTTCATATTCTGTCAGAGGTGGAAATTTTGATGAGAATTTGATTTATGTAAACGATATTGAAGTATACCGTCCTTTTTTAATCCGTTCAGGACAACAGGAAGGATTGAGTTTCGTGAATCCCGATATGGTTTCTTCAATCCGGTTTTCTGCCGGCGGATTCGATGCAAGTTATGGAGATAAAATGTCTTCTGTTTTGGATATAAAATATCGTCGACCTGATAAATTCAGCGGGACGGTTTTTTTAAATCTGCTCGGAGTATCTGCTTTTATCGAAGGAATATCCAAAAACAGGCGTTTCACTCATACAACAGGCTTACGATATAAAACAAACCAATATTTGTTAAACACACTTGAAACCCAGGGAAATTACAAACCTGTTTTTACCGATCTTCAGACTTATTTAACGTACTTTTTATCAAAAAACCTGGAGCTGGGATTTCTGGGTAATTTTGCAATGAACAAATACCAGTTCCTGCCTGAAAGCCGCGAAACGTCTTTTGGCACCGTTAAAGATGCGGTACAACTATATATTCTGTATGATGGAAAAGAGCTGGACAAATTCACAACATATTTTGGGGCTTTTTCGGCCAGATATCAGCCTAATAGCAATCTATCCCTGAAATTAATCGTTTCAGCTTTTAATACCAGTGAAGAAGAGACCTTCGATATCCAGGGGAGGTATTCTCTTAATGAACTGGATAAAGAACTTGGGTCGGAAAATCTTGGCGACAGCATTATGAACATTGGAATTGGCAGGTTTTTAAATCACGCCAGGAATTATCTGAATGCTAATGTTCTGGCAGTAGCCGTAAAGGGAGACTATTTCCAGGGGAATTTTCGCCTGAAGTGGGGAATCAAAATCCAGCACGAAATAATTCATGACGACTTAAACGAATGGAAACTTATTGATTCAGCAGGATTCTCCATTCCCTACTCCGGCAATCAGATAAATCTGGCAGAGCACATACCGGGAAAAAAGATTAATCTTTACTCTACCCGCATTACCTCCTATATTCAGGATTCATACAGATTTATGATTAGTAATACGAATTTTGAGATATCAGGGGGTATTCGTATCCAGTATTGGGATTTAAACCGGCAGTTTATTTTCAGTCCCCGGTTTTTACTTACCCTGTATCCCAACTGGAAAAAGCCGGTAACTTTTCATGCCGGGTATGGCCTTTATTATCAGCCTCCTTTCTATAAAGAATTGAAAGACCCGCAAGGGAACATTAACAACCGGATTAAAGCCCAGGAATCTACCCATTTTACGCTGGGCAGTAAATATAATTTTCTGGCCTGGGAAAGGCCTTTTACGTTTATTACGGAAGTTTATTATAAGAAACTTGAACAGCTAATACCATACAAAATTGATAATGTAAGAATCAGATATTCCGGTAAGAATATGGCAAAAGGATATGCAGTTGGGATGGATATGAAAATAAACGGGGAATTTGTTCCGGGAGTTGAATCCTGGTTTAGTCTTTCCTTCATGCAAACAAAGGAGGATATCCTGAATGATTTTTACTACAACAAAGAAAACATAAGGATTGAACCGGGATATTACCTCCGTCCTACCGATCAACTGGTAAATTTTGGATTATTTTTCCAGGATTACCTTCCTAATAATCCTTCTTTCAAAGTTCATCTCACTGCAATATACGGAACCGGCCTTCCTACCAGTTCTCCCTTCTCTGAACGCTATGATAATGTTTTCAGAATGCCTTCTTACAGAAGGGTCGATATAGGAATATCAAAAGAAATTATTCGAACATCAAACCCTAAGGATATACGAAACCCTAAGGATTTTAAAAAACCCTTAGGGTTTGATGTTAAAAGCATCTGGATTGGATTGGAAATATTTAATCTGCTCGACTTTAATAATACCATTTCTTATTTGTGGTTAACAACGGTTAATAACCTAAGCCTGCAAACTAATCAATACGCTATACCCAATTATCTCACCTCCAGAAGATTAAATGTAAAATTTACAGCTAAATTTTAATTATGAGACCCTTAGATTTTATTCAAAAAATTGATTGCTTTAAATGTATTCAATTTGAACCTTATCGGACAATATATCCCCGAAATTGACAAAATAATCACCTCCAGGTACTATAATCCCCCGTATTGAATTTAGCTAATGTTAGTTGCTGTTGCCCGCATCACGCTGGTAAGTGGGAAACAATCTCCCTGTTGTAAACTGACTCTAAAATTTAGTTTTTTTAGAGAAGAGAAAAGATTTTTTATTTTTCTGATTCAATTACCTTAAACTCTATCAGGAGTTCAACAATATCAATTATTTCTGAGGAATTAGAAGCTCCCACACCTGCTTTCTCCATGATCTTCCTGACAGTAAGAAAATCGGCCGAGGGAAAAGGCAGGTTAAAAAGAAATTTTCCCTGGGGCACAGTGAGGTTAATTTTCCGTTCGGTTCTTTCCCTTCCATCACCTATCCATATTACTACCGCACTAAGCCATCGGTCATACCTTGCCGTGGTAAACCGGGCCCCGGCATTTTTCCGTTCCTTTATTTTTAAGCCCAATTTAGTATCAGGTCCTTCCGACTGTTCCAGATAAGACAGGTCTATATCCAGTTTAATTTGCATCTCTTTTAAACGGTACCTGTTATATGGGCGTTTTTTTTCATAAACATCTTCCATCTCCAAAACACCTGATTAAGCCAATGCTTCCAGAAAATCCAGAACTGTTCTTATATTCAAATTCAAACTTGAGGCAGCCAC
>JAUWBB010000284.1 GCA_030605195.1 Bacteroidota bacterium | reverse complement strand
GCCTGGTTTATTCCTACAAACCCGGCATCATTTATATAGAGCTGGGCAAATAAACCAAATGATAAAAATGTAAAGACTGTTGTCAGAACGATAACATTATTTTTCATATCTTTGAACGTTTTGTGGACAATGGGAGTTGCTGTCCCATTGCCCGGTTAATAAAAACATTTGATCCAGCCTGGATGCCTATGGCATCCGGGTTGTTTTATTTATAGGCTGTCAAGTAAATTTATGAACGATATCCGGAAAACTTCTCAGAAAAGTTAAAATGGGTATTGATGCTTTTCAGGGGCACAAGCCTGAAGGTTTCTATTATTATATTCTCCAAAAGGCAAAAAGGTAACCCTTAAAATCTGAAATATTTTAACTTTTTAACTTATTGTTATTTAGTTTAAATAAACACAGCGGGGTGTTTGCCTGAAAAACAGAATTATGCAGAAAAGAATAAATCAATTTAATCTGGCTGGAATTTGCTGAAATGGTATCATTTCCTTGTATGACCGGGGATACAATTTGGAGAAAGTAATTTAAATCTCCTCCGGATTGTAACAACAAATGATCGTACTCCCATAAAATCAGGTTTAGATTCTTATTTTTACGACGACAAGACATCATCCTATGAAACCAGGCAGATTATTTACCATCCTCCTCCTTACCGTCACCGCCCTGTTTTCATGCAACAACCCCGGCAAGGTGGATCTTTCTGCCATTGACCCCGGCAGCTATGACGGCACCTGGTGGAACCGGACGCCCATCAGGCTGCTGCAGACCAATTTCCCGATGATTCACGCCGGCATGGACCTGGATGACTACGTGAAAACCCTGACAGATGCTTCCGCCAATGCCCTGCTCTTCAATACGGGCGGGATAGTGGCGAGCTACCAGACCAAACTGCCCTTTCAGTACAGGAATCCCTACATGGGCGACAAGGATTTCGTCAAAGAACTGATCGGAAAGGCACATGAAAACGGCATCCGCTATATCGCCCGGTTCGACTTCAGCCGGATACATCCTTCCATTGCCGGTGCCCGGCCTGAATGGCTCTATGTGGGGTCCGGCGGACAAAACCTGGAATTCAACGGCATGGTCTCCACCTGCATCAACGGGGGTTATTACCAGGAATACGCCTTCGAAATTCTGAAGGAAGTGATCGACAACTACCCCATCGACGGAATATTCTTCAACATGATGGGCTATACCGGGCCAACCTATGCCGGAGTGGACCTCATTTGCATTGCTTTGTGCCGATGGTTGTTTTGCGCCCGGATAAGCAAAGTCTGTTCCTTGTGGGGTATAAACCCCAAAGCCAACACCACTGTTTGAATTGACAGCAAAGGCAGGCATAAAGGGATTTCCTCCAATTCCCATAAAAGCAGTTGCATCGGTAAAATCGGAGTTTGTTTTTACGCCAAATACTACGGTTGTATTGGAGCCTTTGCCAAACCAGCTTGTTGGGTTCCAAGCCCATTTACCGGTTGACTGGTCACGGTTTGCATGGGCGTTATTCAAATACATGTAAGCAGCAAAAATACCGGCGGCAAGCCAGGTGTAACCGGTAAACAACAATGCAATGTTTTCGGTAAATAAGAATGCAACATTTTGGCAAACACGGATGCAATACTTTGGCAAATAAGTGTACAATGCCATTTCAAAAATAGTTAATCGGTTGTAACATCAAAAATTGTTTTTCGATTTTTCATTCGGTAGCTATTATCTCCATTGAGATTAATGATCTCACAGCGGTACAGGATTCTGTCCAGCAGTGCGGTAGTCAACACTTCATCATTGAGAACCTCCACCCATTCTTTAGGAGACTTATTGGTGGTGATAATGAATGAAGTACGCTCATAGACGTGGTTGAAAAAGTTAAAAAAGGCCACTGCCTCATTTTTGCTGACCGGCACGGACATGATATCGTCGATAACAATAAGCTGAGCCTTCAGCAAACGCCTGTAATCGGCCGCTGCCTTGCGGGTGACATCTTTCATACGCAGGATCGAGATGATCTCATCCATGGGTTTAAAATAAGCCCTGTATCCGCTTAACACAGCATCATGACAGAGTCCGGCCGCCACATAGGTTTTTCCCATTCCGCTGGGACCCATAAGCAGAATGTTAAAGTTCTGCTCCAACCAGTGAAGCTCCCTGAGCTGGTTGAGCTGGGATTTATCCAGTCCGGAGTTAAAGGTAAAATCATAATTGTCCAGGTCAAAGCTCAAAGGCAGACAGGCTGCTGTTTTTCGCTTCTCCTGGTCTCTTTTCTGACGATGCCTGACTTCTGCCGACAAAAGAGTGGCGGTAAACTCCAGGTATCCGGGCGATTGTTGCCGGGCATCGTTGATGATCTGATCGATCCGTTCACTGATGCTGCCCAGTTTTAAGAGGCGGCAATACTCTCTGATTTCATTGGTTTTTTCCATATTCGATACTCCATTTAGTTAAACGTAATCTTTTCATATGCGTCAATTTTGCTTTTTTCAGGCTGTATGGCAGCTTTTTCAAGACTTTCTTTACTGGAAGGAAGAAGTTTTATATGATCCGTCGGCTCCTTGCCTGTGTTTTTGAAAACGTTCAGGATTACGGATTTTAAATCAGACACGGAATAAATTTCATTGGCAAGACAGTATCGGACTGCCTCCAGAAGGATATCCCGGCCATGTTCCTCAAGCAGCTTTCTGAACATGGAGAGATGGTCCCGGGAATACCTGGGTTTGGATTCCCGTACTTTGAGCAGGTACCGGTTTACCTGAGGGGATTGCTCAAACTCACCGGAAAGCTGTTCGATCAGCTCAAGGACTTTATGGCTCTTGTCCCTTTTATGATCTGTATTACTGACCAATTCTCCTTTCTGGAGACTGATCGTGTAGGAGAGAATCAGCGTTTTATCCTTGTCGTAAATATGGAGCATATCCTCCTGTGTCCGGATTAATACCGATGTGCCCTTTCCCTGGTAGGTCCCCTTAGGCAGGGTGTATAAATTGCCTCTGTAACGGATGGTGTTGTCTTTAAGGACGTTATATGTCCTGTATGGGTCTATGTTCACGGCGATGGGTACAAAAGGTTTGAGATGGTACTTCTCCATCTGCCACTCGCTGAAGGGTACCTTATGGGTACGATGGTGAACCATCACATTGGCAGTGCGGGAAAGCCAGCTCATGCCCTGATCGTTGAGTGTTTCAATATCAATGAAAACCCGGTTATACAGGAAGTTTTGCTTAATGTAGCGGATAACATTTTCAATCTTGCCTTTGGACTGAGGGTCAGCCTTGCGGCAAAAGTGCAGCAGGAATCCCCGGAGAGAGGCATAGGCTTTAAATTCTTTGGTTAAAATCAGATCTCCCTTGTTTTCATCATGCAGGAATACCTTGTCCTGGTCATAAACAATCTGACGGGGAACTCCCTGAAAGTAGGCAAATGCTTTTTCGTGGGCCTCTACGGCAGTTTGGGCAGTAAAGGGCTGAGTTTGGAAACAGAGAAACTTTTGCCGTGACCGCGAAAGGACCATGGAAAAGAAATACACTTTTTTGCGGCTGCCGCTACGGGTACGCAGTATATACTCCCCGAAATCGACCTGTGCCTGGAATCCGTAAGCCAATTCCTCAACCGGGAAAAAATCCCTGGAGGTGTACTGCTGTGCAATGTTATACTTCTGTCGGACAAAGAGTACAAAATTGAAAACGGTCTTAGGGCAAACCAGCGGAAAGTCCGGGTAATGTTCTTTAAGCCAGTCGTGCATTTGGGCGGCTCGGGTTACCGGAAAGGTTTCAAGTTTGCCGCGAACAAATTCCTCGTAGGGAGTCAGGCGCTTATAGCGCTGATTCTGAGACTCCAGGAAACGAAAATAATCATCTTCGCTCATGTTCAAGTACTTTCTTACCGTACGGTAACTCAGGCCTAAAGCCTGGCCAATTGTGCTCTTTGAGCAGCCTTGGCGCTTCAAATTATGAATCTCGTGATACATCATCCAGTTGTCTAAATCATTTTTAGTCATAAGTCGCTGTATTTTATGGTTTTATACAGCAACAAAGTTAACAGCCTTCGGAAAGAAAAGGGGTACCCCTTTTCTTTCCGAAGATTGCACTCTTATTTACCAGAATGTTGTACTCTTATTTACCGAAACATTGCACTCTTAATTACCTGAAGTATTGCATTGTTATTTACCGATTACATTCTTGTAGTGATATTTGTTTCTAAATCAGTTTTAACAAGTTTAAAATTGGCTAAATGGTCTCCTTTCAATTTGCTTTCAATTCCAAAAGTTAATTGTTCTACATTCGGAATATTTAAGGCACATGATGTCCCTGCTCCAAAAAAGAATCCAATATTTTTTGAATACGACAAATGAGTTTTTAATTCTCGAACTTCTCTAATTACATTTATTTTATCCATTGTCGTTTATGATTTAGTTTTCAATTTTGTCATTCTGTTGGTACTTGCAGTGTCTCTTTTAGGGTGACGCATAACGGCTCGGAG
>JAUWBB010000365.1 GCA_030605195.1 Bacteroidota bacterium | reverse complement strand
CCAAGACGCGAAGGACGCCAAGAGTAAGACGCGAAGTTATGTATTGTCCAAAACCGGGTAGCGGTTTTGGACAAGGCTGCCTTTTCTTTTGCCGTTTCCCGGCAAAAGAAAATTGCTTCAATCCTTGCGTTTCTTCCTTGGCGATCTTTGCGCCTTGAGCGAGTCTTCGAGCGGGCGGTTCAATGATCTCTTTATTCTTGACAACAATCAACGGACACTACCCAATTTTAGGCATTTTACAATTTTACAATTTTAGGCATTTTAGCTCATTTTAGGCATTTTTCCATGATCATCACGCACAGGCAGCCTTATGATAAAGGTCGTCCCTGTTGGCTTGCCGGGGGAATCCGCGGTATGGCTGACACAACGTATGCTTCCTCCGTAACGGGCAATAATGCCATAACTCACGAATAAACCCAGACCGGTCCCTTCCCCTTCCGGCTTGGTAGTAAAAAAGGGCTCGAAGATATGGTCCATATCTTCCTCGTTAATCCCCACGCCGTTATCCTGAAACTGAATGATCGCCTTTTGCCCACCTTTTTCCATGCTAGTACGGATATGAAGCCTGCCCCCCTGCCTGTGCGTTGCACCTGTCTGCGTGCAACGCACAGGCAGACGCAGACAGGTTGGCTTTTTCCATCATTTCGAAAGTTTGTCTGCTTGTGCTGATACCAATCAGGATTCTTATTTTTTCTGTGCTTTCCAGAGATGGATAGATGGCGTGAAACCCACTTGAGTAGAAGTATCCTACAAGGCAGTCAAAAAATGACGTATCTTTAATAAGTACCTCAAATCTCTCTTTCAGGCTTTGATTTTCTTCGTTTGTAATAAATGACAGATCAGTGTTCATAAATAACCTTTTTAATCATCTTAGAGTATCCTTCACGGTCATTACTGCTGATACCATTTTAATTCTCTTTAATCGTTATATATTCTACCGCAAATTACTATATAATACTTATACATACAAGTGAAAAACAGAATCCATATAATACCAGTTTTCGTATTATATTATAGAATTTTCAATATAATATGTTAACCCCGACAGGGTTTACTCACTCCCACAAGCTTAGCCTAGTCCTACTCGTGAGACATTTCGTTCACCCGCCCCGTGAAATAGTGGCGGAGCCCTGCCCGAATAAGTCAGGCGGGCACTACTGTGAAGCAGCATTTCACAGGGCAAGTTCACGAAATGGTTGGAACCCTGTCGGGGTTGGTTTGTGATGACTTGTAATTAATTTATATATCGGATCATTCAACCTTCATATGCCTGCGTTGAAATAACCAAACGCCAATAGCAAAATAAATAACGGTTATAATAACCAACACGATAATTTCATGTATAATATCCTTTAATCCCATATCCATTATCAATACTTTTTTTAGTGCTGAAATCGCATGAACTGGTGACATTAATCCTTGAAGCGAGATCGGGTAGTCTGCAACGGAAAATAACTCTTTACCATCTATAGGAAATGCTGCACCAGTAAAAAACATAAAAAGAAATAAGGGAAAATTGCCGACTATCAATATCTCATTCACCGTTTTGGTTAAAGCCGCAAGTATCAGGCTAAACGCGATAATAGAAATACTGGTCAGGACTGCCAGAAAAATCAAAATACCGAATGAACCACCGGGATCAAATCCAAGTGAAACAGCAACCGATAAGCTTAACATGATTGCTATTATGCCAACCACAACCTGAACAATACTTATACCGGATAAAAATTCAAAAGTGTTTAATTTAGAAAGCTTTAACCTGATAATTGTTTTGTTTTCAACTTCAGTGATGATAGCAACCGTAGCAGAAAACATTAACATGATTATTGACAAAATCAATAGACCGGGAACCACTAAGTCAAAATCATCTATTTCACCCGAGATTCCCAGGCTGGTTTCTTTTATTTTTATTGGTTTTACGGTTTCAGTTGCTTCCAATAAATAATCATTAACCATCTCATTAGCCCAAATAGCACTTATCATGTAATTCACGTTTGTTAAATCTCCGATAAATTCAATATCAATACCGGCACCAACATTTCCAAGGGTCAGGTTGTGAATACTCTGTGAAAAATCTTCAGGAATAATGACCAAAGCATCTGCTTTTCTGTTTTTCAGCTTTTTAATTGCTTCTGATTTATTATCCGTGATTTCTACCGTGAGTGGAATATCAAAGCTGTCTTTTTCAAACGACCTGATATTCTCCATCAGATAATTCCCATAGTTGAATTCTTCAGTTAAGTATGTAATACCCTTATCCTGATTCAGCAATAAAACATCATAATGTGGCTTTTCAGATTCAAGAATCAGATAATAAACAAAAACGAAAAAAGGAGCCATAGATATGGTTAGAACTAATATCCAGAAATTTCTTAACTGTTCCTTTATGCTCTTCCTGATGACACTTAGTAACTTCATACGCAAAAACATTATTTTATGCCGAAGGCCTGCCCGAATGACTTCGGTCGGGCGGGCATCCCTTCGTGAAAATTCCAATAATCAAAAAACAAAAGACAAATAATATCCAATATCTAAATTTCAAAAATATATATCACAAAAAACCGCTTGGTGGTTTGTATTTGAACTATTGGAATTTATTTATTCACAAAAAAATATTTTCAAAGGTGGTCATGAGCTCTCCGCCAGGCGGATCGGTTGTTTTTTGTGATTTGTCCCGAAAGCTTTCGGGATTGTAATTTCTTATTGCTCTCTTATTCGGTTATATTGTTATTATTGAGTGATTTTCATTGTCTTAGTTTTCTTCCGGTTAAATGGATAAAAACATCTTCCAGGGTATTTTCCCGGAGGGTCATTTCCTTTATTTTAAATCCTTGCTCTTTTATTTTATTTGTGATCTCAGATACCAACCCTATTAAATTTTTTGACTTGATGATCAGGGTAGTATCACTTAACTTTACTTTATGGCAAATTTTTAGCAGGTTGTCAACTACTTTATCCATATTATCTGTGTCATCCGCATCTAAAACTATTTCAAGTATATCTCCCTCTCCGATTGATTTTTTCAAGTTATCCGGCGTGTCTAACAAGAGTAATTTACCGTGATCAATAATAGCCACCCTGTCAGCTAACCGGTCTGCCTCATCCATATTATGGGTAGTAAGGATTACTGTTTTCTCTTTTGCCAGGATTTTTATAAAGTTCCTGATCATAATTCGGCTTTGCGGATC
>JAUWBB010000142.1 GCA_030605195.1 Bacteroidota bacterium | reverse complement strand
CTCTCTTGTAATAGTGTTGCCTTCCCTTTTTGGCTACGACAAGAAAATGGAGGAGTACCTGAGAGGAACCGAAAGGAGCGATGTGGCCGATGAAGCTAACAAAATAGCTGAATGCCTGACAGCTGATCCTGAAGTATATGAAAACCCTGAAACATATTTCGACCAAGTCATTGAAATTAACCTTTCGGAACTGGAACCGTATATCAATGGCCCTTTTTCACCTGATAAAGCCTGGCCTCTTTCCCAATTTGCTAAAGCCGTTAAAGAAAACGAATATCCGCAAAAACTCGAAGTCGGCTTAATCGGATCCTGTACCAATTCTTCATATGAAGATATAACACGGGCAGCTTCGATTGCAAAACAAGCACTTGATAAAAAACTGAAAGTATTATCCGAATTTACCGTCACTCCTGGTTCTGAAGTGGTCAGATATACCATTGAAAGGGACGGATTGCTTGGTATATTCGAAAATATCGGCGGGGTTATACTGGCAAATGCCTGTGGGCCATGCATCGGACAATGGGCAAGACATGAGGCTGACAAGAACAGGAAAAATTCAATCATTACTTCGTTTAACCGGAACTTTGCCAAACGAAATGATGGTAACCCCAATACATATGCTTTCGTAGCATCACCTGAAATTGTAACTGCCCTTACCATTGCCGGAGATCTTAGCTTTAATCCCCTGACCGATTACCTGGTAAATGAAGACGGTGAAAAAGTCAAACTTGATGAACCACAAGGGATTGAAATGCCGGTAAAAGGATTTGCTGTTGAAGATAATGGATACCAGGCACCGGCCAAAGACGGAAGCAAAGTGGAAGTGAGAATTAATCCGGCTTCAGAACGACTTCAACTCCTGACCCCTTTCACCCCGTGGACCGGAGAAGATTTAAAAGGTTTGAATTTATTGATTAAGGCAAAAGGGAAATGCACAACCGACCATATTTCTATGGCTGGTCCCTGGCTCCGTTACCGTGGCCACCTCGATAACATATCCAACAACATGTTAATCGGGGCAATAAACTATTTCAACGAAAAAACAAACTTCATTAAAAACCAGCTTACCGGGAAATATGAATCTGTACCCGATACTGCCCGGGCCTATAAAAAGAAAGATATAGGAGCCATTATTGTTGGCGATGAAAACTATGGTGAAGGATCCTCCCGTGAACACGCTGCCATGGAACCCAGGCATTTGAGCGTGAAGGCAGTACTTGTACGTTCCTTCGCACGTATCCATGAAACAAATCTTAAGAAGCAAGGAGTGCTTGCTCTTACGTTTGCAAATAAGGAAGATTATGACAAAATCAGGGAAGATGATAAACTGGATATTGTTGGTTTGAGTGAATTCGCCTCCGGTAAACCATTAAAAATCATTGCCAACCATGCTGACGGGACCCTGGATAATATCCCGGTAAACCATTCATACAACCAAAATCAGATCGAGTGGTTTATAGCCGGCTCCGCTCTAAATCTTATCCGGAAGCAAAACACCTAACCTTCGTCAGACGACTTCAGCTCGTCTGACGAATGAAAAAAATATAACCATGGATTTCGAACCAGGCTACATATATCACATATACAATCGCGGAAACAACAACCAAAAAATTTTCTATCAGCATAAAAACTATCTTTTCTTCCTTAAAAAAGTAAAAAATAGCTTTCTTACCTATCGCGATATTTTAGCCTATTGCCTTATGCCTAATCATTTTCATTTAATGATTAAGGTTAAAGAAGATTACTTGTCAGACGAACTGAAGTCGTCTGACAAGGCATTTCGGAATATTGAACCATTAAACAGAACAATTGCTACCTTGTTAAGTTCCTACACGAAAGCTGTCAATAACCAGGAAGGTAAAACAGGATCTCTTTTCCAGCAAAGAACAAAAGCAAAGTGTCTGACCGATCACTATTACATTGACTATCCACTTTTCTGTTTTTATTATATCCATCAAAATCCGGTGAGAGCCAAGCTTGTGCATAAAATCGAAGATTGGCAATATTCGTCATTTAATGAATACTTAGGTAAGTCGAACATAAATATTTGTTCAATTGAAATAGCCTATGAATTACTGGATTTGCCTGACAAGAAGGATGATTTCTATAAAGAATCTTATTTTGATATTCCTAAGCACAAGTTAAAGGGTCTGCAATGAAGATACTCGTCAGACGAACTATAGTCATCGGACGAGGCAAAACTTTTCAGTTATTCCTAACTTCAAATTAAAGGGTTTGCTATGAAGATACTGTATAAGCAAACCTTCGTCAGACGACTCCAGCTCGTCTGACGAATGAAAAAAACTAAAGAATTAGTTGCAAAACTAAACATTTAGTTGTATGTTTGTCTTAAAGTTGTGTGCAAAAACAAAAAACATACTACCATGAATAAACCATCTTTGTCTGTGACATCCATTTTAGTTTTGATTATGTCACTTATTTTAACGAATAGTTGTAAAGTTAATAACAGTAAAAATGACTATCTGCGAAAGGTTTTGAGCAATCTTGAAGAAATTAAATCTGCAACTTATTTTTCTACTTTTTCTGCCAGTTTTCCAGGAGACACGTTATCCTTTACTACACCAAGAACTTTATACATAAAGGAGTTTGTAAACCCGACCGATACATTTGTTGGTGCAAGCTCTGCACAATACAAGCAAGAAGACACTACTAAAATGCAGGACTTCTATGATGGATTAGTTAGAGGAAAAATTAACTGGGAGAAAAAAACAATAAAGGTTGATAGTTTTCAGAACCACCCTTATCCTTTTAGGATAGTCTGGCATCCATTTTACACACAAACTACGAGTATAATTAATTATGCTTTAGAAACACAAGACAGCATAAGAACTGATTTGAAAGATTTCGGCGACTCTATCCGATTCAGATTATACATCTATGATAAAGTCGTTGAATTTGTTACTAAACCGTTTGTTGATGTCCACCCATATGAATCAAGCATAGGCAAAATATCTCAATATGATATATGGATAAATAAATTAGATAATCTACCATATCGAATGAGAAGAAAAATGTCACACCAAACATCTTTTATAGCTTGTAGTAACGTTAAATTAAATACAACTCGCGATATAAACTTTATTGCGTCAGATTATTTTCCTGAAGACTTTTCGATTGTTCAATTTAAAAGGGAGAAACGAAAACTAAAAAGTGACTTAGAAGGAAAAGGCGCTCCTGATTGGATTCTAAAAGATATTGATAATAATACAATTGGTTTAGAGGATTTAAAAAGTAAGGTGCTAATGATTCAGTTTACAGGTGTTGGTTGCGGCCCATGCCATGAATCACTTCCATTCATAAAACAGTTGGTTAGCGATTATGAAAACAAGGATTTTGAATTTGTTGCTATTGAAACTTGGAGTAAAAATATCGAAGGATTAAAAAGATATCAAAATAAAAACAAATTAAATTTTAAGTTTTTAAAAACAGAAGAAAGCGTAACCAAAGATTATAAGGTAAACTCGGTACCTGTATTTTTCATACTTGATGAAAATCGAGTGATAAGAAAAGTTATTAATGGATATAGAAAAGGAGTTACAGATAAAGAGATTTTAAATACTATAAATGAATTGATGTAAACAAGTTTCAGCACACAATGTATAAAAATAATAGCCGGGATAGTAGGTTTTTGGGGCTTTGTAGCCCGCTTCAATATTGTAACATTTTGATAAATAATTATCCCGCGATCGGCTATTATTCTTATACTATACGAACCATTAATTTATTAAGAAAAAAGGACAAGAAAAGCAGACAGATAGAACCGCCAGCAATTAACAGCACCTGTCCGGCTTGCCCGTTCCCGACAGTTTTAAATTTCGGTTGGCTTCACAAATCCAATCGGGCAGACGGGTCGTCTGACGAGGGCGCTTAATAAAAAAAAACTAAAGAATTAGTTGCAAAACTAAATATTTAGTTGTATATTTGTCTTTAATAAAATACTCGTCAGACGAACTGAAGTCGTCGGACGAGGTATGCACGAGTAAAAAAAGTACATCCCATGAAAGAATTAACCCGAGCCGAGGAGCAGATCATGAAAATCCTTTGGGATCTGGAAAAAGGATTTGTTAAAGACATCATTGAAAAAATTTCTGATCCCAAACCGGCATACAACACCGTATCAACAATTGTAAGGATACTGGAAAGAAAAGGATTTGTATCCCACAAGGCATACGGTAAAACCCATGAATACTATCCGGTTATTTTAAAGGATGAATACTCAAAGGCTCATATGAAGAATTTCGTAAACAGCTATTTTTCCAACTCGTTTGAAAAAATGGTTTCCTTTTTCGCGAGGGAAAAAAGTATCAGTCTTCATGAAATGGAAGACATTATGAAGATCATGGAAAAAGAAATTAAAATACAAAAGAAATCATGACTGATTTATGGAAATATTTACTTGAATCGGGAACCGGTTTGATCCTGTTCTATATTATCTATTGGATCTTCCTGAGAAAGGAGACGTATTTTGTACATAACCGGTTTTACCTGGGAGGTTCGGTTATTTTATCCATGCTTATCCCATTACTGAATTTTTCCATAACTCCCCCTCCTATCCTGTATTCGTTTGAATTGAAAATTGACGAAATATTTGTAAATGCCGGATCAGGTATTACGGATAGCACTTATTCCTTTAATATTCTTTTCCTTTTAAAATCCATTTATTTTACCGGAATGGGACTCTTCCTCTGTAAATTCCTGTTCCATACCTGGCAAATTTTCAGGCTGGTAAGAAAGTATGGAATAACCAGGGAGAAAGGAGTTAACATAGTTTACCTGGATAAAAATGTTTCGCCTTCTTCCTTCCTGAATATCATTTTCCTCAACCGTTCCATTGTACATGATGAATACATAGAAAAGATATTGATACACGAAAAAAAACACATCAAGCACTTTCATTCAGTCGATCTTATTTTGTTTGAACTAGTGACTATTGTACAATGGTTTAACCCGGTTGTTTGGTTTTATAAATGGTCGTTAAGGGAAGTACAGGAATTCCAGGCAGACAGTGGTGTGATCAAAGATGGTCATAATCCGTTTACTTACCAGGAATTAATTCTCAGCCAGGTCTTTGGGAATCAATTCTTCAGGCTGGCTAATAATTTAAATCAATCTATCATTAAAAAACGTATCATCATGATGACAAAATTAAAATCTTCAAAACTAATGAGGTTTAAAATTCTGTTTATCCTTCCGGTTGCATTGTTCCTCATTTCCCTTTTTACATTTTCCGGGAACAAGGTCAAATCCGGTTCGTCAATAAGTGAAGGAAAAATTGAAGACATTTTGAACCCTCAAATTAAACAAGACACTCCGGCATACTTTATTGTTGAGGAAATGCCGGATTTTCAGGGGAAAGGGATTGAAGGATTCAGGGAATTTGTTGTAAATAATATTAAATATCCTGAAGAGGCTGTAAAGAAAAAATTAGAAGGAAAAGTATTTGTACAATTTATTATAAATATGGATGGGTATATTAGAAATGTCAAAGTATTACAAGCAACAACAAACGAACCTTATCCGGAATCGAAAAAAATCAATGCTCCGTCACTTGAAAAAGAAGCTCTAAGGGTAGTAAATTCCAGTCCGAAGTGGGAACCCGGAAAACAAAAAGGGAAAAAAGTGAATGTACAATATGTAATCCCGGTGGTTTTTTCGTTGAGTTCGGAAGAAGCAAAGACAGGTCTCACTCTGCTACCGGTTGATCCGGCTGCCAGCAAACAGGAAAAAAGTGATTCGTCTGACGGGGATGCCGTATCACTTCCACCTCAGTCAGACAAAGAAAAAAAGATGATCAAGGAAAAGGAAGAACTTGTTCCTCCTCCCCCGCCATCAAAAATTTCTGAGGAAAATGAACCTGTATTCTTTATAGTCGAGGAAATGCCAAAATTCCAGGGAAAAGGAGTTGAGGAATTCAGGGAGTGGATATTACAAAATCTAAGGTATCCCGAAAGTGCTATAAAAGATAGCATTGCTGGTAAAATATTTGTTCAATTCGTTGTCAACTATGACGGACATGTAGATCGCGTTAAAGTTGCAAGGGGTGTTATCCCTGACCTGGATCAGGAAGCTGTCAGGGTGGTTAAATCCTCACCCATATGGACTCCGGGGAAACAGCGAGGGAAGGCAGTAAATGTTGCCATCACCATTCCGATAATCTTTTTGCTGGATTAAGTTGCCAAAGTTAAAGAAGAACTTCCATTGCCATGAATTTTTCTGTTACTGAATATAATTTTGTCAAGATCAAGGCCGACGACATCATATTTATAGTTGATGGTAACCAGGTGAAAGATTCTATTCGAATTCCTGTAGATGAATTTAAAACAATAGAAGTATTAAAAGGAGAAGAAGCCATAGAAAAATATGGTGAGAAAGCCAGGAGCGGGGTGATTATTATTATAAAAAAAGACAAATAAGGATTTTAGATACTCGTCTGACGAGTAAATAAACGACTCGGAGAGTCGTTCTACTTTTTTTTAAACCCCGACAGGGTTCGGAACCCTGTCGGGGTTATTTACACAGCAGGTTTTTGTAACTTTGCGTCCGAATAATTCAGGTATTAATAATAAATGGATTTAAAGGAACGAATACATGCATTTCATGAGCTGGGATTATTCCTGGACAAAGCCATCTCAGATGATTATAAGCCCGGAACTACTTCTTCCATTCTAACAGAATTCAGGAAACTGATCAAAGCCCAGGAAAAACTCAATCCCTGGTTTACTCCTGAAAATGTAAAGTTTGCCATAAAATCCATCGCTAATACATTAACAAAAGAAAACCTCGAAACCTGGCTGGCTTCTTACCCGGAAATTGAACAGGATAAAAACTCAAAACGAGTAGGCATTATTATGGCAGGAAATGTTCCCCTGGTCGGATTTCATGATTTTCTCTCCGTCTTAATTTCCGGTTTTACTTTTGTTGGCAAGCTTTCCTCAAAAAATAATCAACTGCTACCTGAAATTGCAGAGATATTAGCCCGGATAAACCCTGAATTTGCCAATAAAATCGAATTTGCCGGGGAAAAGTTGACAAAGTTTGATGCCGTTATTGCCACAGGAAGCAATAATACTGCCCGGTACTTTTCATATCACTACAGTACCCATCCTTATATCATCAGGAAAAACAAGAACGGAATAGCCATACTGGATGGTAAGGAAACCATGGAAGAACTGGTTGCCCTGGGAGATGATATTTTCCGGTATTTCGGACTGGGATGCAGAAATGTTGCCAAGCTCTTTATCCCTGAACACTATAATTTCAATGCCTTTTTTGAAGCGATTTTACCTTACCGGGAAATTATCAACCACGAAAAATACAAAAATAATTACAAGCATACCCGGTCGATATACCTGGTAAATCAAACTCCTTTTCTCGACACCGGTTTTGTACTTTTAAAGGAAGATGAAGCCATTGCCTCTCCAATTGGGGTAATTTATTACCAGTATTATTCTGATCATTCGAAGTTGGAGGAACATCTTAAGGATAAGGCAGAAGAAATACAATGTATTGTAGATCACAATAAAATTCTTCAGAGTATCAAACCCGGACAAGCCCAGGAGCCGGCGCTATGGG
>JAUWBB010000065.1 GCA_030605195.1 Bacteroidota bacterium | reverse complement strand
GCTTAAGGTAAAAAAAGTAGAGCCGAATTGCATTCGGCTGACAAATTAGTAAGATGAAATTTCATTGTATTTTATATTTTAAAAAGTGTTCTGGCATTTGATAAAAACATTATTCCATCATTCTGCCAAAGGCATGCCTGTGGCACAAATTTAATGGGGTAAAAGATAAAGAAATAACCGGGTAGTTATAAATATTTTATATGGATAATATTACAAATATTTACCAGGCAATTCAAAACAGGGTTCTGGTTCTTGATGGAGCCATGGGAACAATGATCCAGGCCTGTAATTTTGAAGAAAAGGATTTCCGGGGGGAGCGTTTTGAAAATTTCCCTTTTGAATTAAAAGGGAACAATGATATCCTTTCACTTACACAGCCTGAAATAATCAGGGATATTCACAGACAATTTCTGGAAGCAGGGGCAGACATTATTGAGACCAATACCTTTAATGCAAACCGGATTTCGATGGCCGATTATAAAACGGAAGAACTGGTTTATGAAATAAACCTCACTGCTTCCAGGATTGCCAGGGAAATTGCCGATGAATTTTCAAAAAAAACGCCTCAAAAACCCAGATTTGTTGCCGGGTCGATAGGCCCAACCAATAAAACAGTTTCCATTTCAACCGATGTTGATGATCCCGGATTCAGATTGGTCAATTTTGATGACCTGGCTACTGCCTATCGGGAACAAATTGCAGGCTTAATCGATGGAGGTATTGACCTATTGCTTGTGGAAACCATTTTCGATACTCTGAATGCAAAAGCAGCTCTCTTCGCCATCAAACATTTGCTCAGCGATAAAAAAAAGGAAATTCCTGTCATGGTTTCGGAATCCGTAAACGATTTAAGCGGACGGACACTTTCAGGACAAACAGTTGAAGCCTTTCTTAATTCCCTTTCCCATATGAAATTGTTTAGTATTGGATTAAACTGTTCGTTTGGGGCAAAGGAGCTTCGTCCATTCATCGAGGAGCTTTCTGAAAAAGCACCTTTTCCGGTAAGTATTTATCCGAATGCCGGCCTGCCAAACCAGTTCGGGGAATACGAAGAAACACCGGATGAAATGGCCGTGTATATCAAAGATTTCCTCGATAATAAATTCGTCAACATTGTTGGCGGATGTTGTGGAACAACACCTGAACATATTAAGCGGTTTGCAAAACTAGCTGAAAAAGCAGAAAGAAGATCACCACCCGATCTGAGACAGACATTAAATTTAAGCGGATTAGAACCATTAACCGTTTTTCCCGGAAGCAACTTCATTAATATCGGTGAACGGACCAATGTATCAGGCTCAAGAAAATTTGCCGGGCTGATCCGTGAGGGAAAATATGAAGAAGCGCTTTCCGTGGCAAGGCAGCAAGTAGAGGGAGGAGCACAGATACTTGATGTTAATATGGACGATGCGATGCTGGATTCTGAAAAAGCCATGACCCGGTTTTTAAATTTTCTTGCTTCCGATCCTGAAATTGCCAGAATTCCTGTTATGATCGATTCATCCAAATGGTCAGTAATTGAAGCCGGTTTGAAATGTGTTCAGGGAAAATCTGTCGTAAATTCCATTAGTCTGAAAGAAGGTGAAGAAGTTTTTAAAAAGCAAGCCAATCTTATTAAAGAATATGGTGCTGCCACGGTGGTTATGGCCTTTGACGAACAAGGCCAGGCAGTAACATTTGAAAGGAAAACAGAGATTTGCAAGCGGGCATACAAAATTCTCACTTCCGCACTCGATTTCCCTGCTCATGACATCATTTTTGATCCGAATATCTTAACCATAGCTACCGGTATTGAAGAACACGATAATTTCGCCGTCGATTTTATAAGGGCTGCAAAATGGATTAAAGAAAATCTGCCTCATGTCCATGTTAGCGGAGGAATCAGCAACCTGTCTTTTTCATTCAGGGGAAACAATCTTATCCGGGGAGCCATGCATTCAGCTTTTTTGTATCATGCTATAAATGCAGGCCTCGATATGGGTATAGTTAACGCGGGTATGCTTATGGTATATGATGAAATACCAAAAGATCTTTTAGAACGGGTTGAAGATGTTATCCTGAACCGAAGGCAGGATGCTACTGAAAGACTTGTTTCCTTTACACAGAAATCGGTAAATAAAGAGATCATCATAACCCAAAAATCTGAGTGGAGAAAATATCCGGTTAACGATCGATTAACTCATTCTTTAATTAAAGGAATAACAGATTACATTGAAAAGGACGTTCTGGAGGCTAGAAAATCTTTTCAAAAATCCATCGATTTAATTGATGGCCCTCTCATGAAGGGAATAAACATAGTGGGTGATTTGTTTGGCTCCGGAAAAATGTTCCTGCCCCAGGTAATTAAGAGTGCAAGGGTAATGAAAAAGGCTGTGGCAGTCCTTATGCCATACATCCAGGCAGAAACTGAACCTGGCAAAACGGTGAATTCAGCAGGTAAAATCCTGTTGGCAACTGTAAAAGGAGATGTTCATGATATCGGCAAGAACATCGTTGGAATTGTTCTTGGATGTAATAATTATGAAGTTGTCGATCTGGGAGTTATGGTGCCTTCAGAAAAAATTATCAGCATTGCAAAGGAAGAAGATGTCAGCATCATTGGACTAAGCGGACTGATCACTCCTTCATTGGAGGAGATGGTACATATTGCAAAGGAAATGGAAAGGGAAGGACTCGATATCCCTTTACTAATAGGAGGCGCCACAACCTCCGTGTTACATACTGCTGTAAAAATACACCCCGCTTATCCTAATGGGGTCATTCATATCAAAGACGCCTCGATGAGTATAAAAGTCGTATCCGACTTACTGTCAGCAAACCATAAAGAAAAATACCTGAGTGAAACCGGAGATAAATACCGTAAACTAAGGGAAATGAACGCGGGTATTAAACGGAATTATATTCCTATTAAAGAAGCCCGTAAAAACAAGCCTGATTACAAATGGCAAAACTATACTCCACCAAAGCCTGATTTGACTGGTATTAAAAAATTCAGGAATTATAGTCTGGAAGAGATCAGGGATTATATCGACTGGACATTTTTCTTTCATGTATGGGAACTGAAAGGACGGTTCCCGGATATCCTGGATCACCCTGAAAAAGGGAAAGAAGCCAGGAAACTATACAAAGATGCCCAACAACACCTTGATCGTTTGATCAAAGATAAGGTTCTGCAGGCCAATATGGTTTTAGGTCTGTTCCCTGCTAATTCAGCCGGTGATGATATCACCGTATACCACGATGAATCGAACCAAAAAATATTGACAAAACTTAACCTGTTACGGCAGCAAACTGAAAAAACATCATCAGGTTATAACCTTTCCTTATCCGGCTTTATTGCTCCGGAGGAATCAGGAAAGAACGATTACGTTGGCTTGTTTGCTGCCACAGCCGGTATTGGCCTGGAGACATATATTCAGGAGTTCGAAACGAACCATGATGATTATTCTGCCATCATGGTAAAAGCCCTTGCCGACCGTTTGGTGGAGGCATTTATTGAGCGAATTCATGAACGAATAAGAAAAGAATTCTGGGGATATGCCAAAAAGGAAAACCTGTCAAAACAAGATCTTTTTCAAACAAGGTATCAGGGAATCCGGGCCGCTTATGGTTATCCTGCTTGCCCTGACCATTCTGAAAAACAGAAAGTCTTTAACCTTCTTGATGCTGAAAAGACAACAGGTATTACCTTAACTGAAAATTTTTCCATGTTTCCTGCATCTTCTGTATGTGGACTGATCTTTTCGCATCCCGAATCACATTTTTTCGAAATTGGAAAAGTCAGAAAAGACCAGGTTGAAGATTATGCCCGGAGAAAAGGAATATGTGTTGAAAAAGCTGAAAAGTGGTTAACAACAGTCTTAGAATATAAGTAAAAATAACATATTAACCCAAGTTACGGGTTATGGGTTACAAGTTTTTGAAAATAGAGATTTTAATATTTTGGACTTAGTTTGTGTTTTTAATAAATTTTAAAACTTATCTGCAACTTTTATGGGGGGAAAAGTGATTGACATTCTCAGGCATTCAAATAAAACTCTTTGCTCATTTGAGCTATTACCACCCCTCAGGGGTGATGATATCGAATCGATATACGCGACATTGGATCCTTTAATTGAATTTAATCCACCGTATATTAACATTACCTATCATCAGGAAGAAATAGTTTACAAGGAAGTTCAATCCAATCTGCTGGAAAGACGCAGCATTTGGAAGCGACCGGGAACAGTGGCAATATCGGCAGCAATAAAATACAGATACAACATAACTGTAGTTCCGCATCTTATCTGTGGAGGATTTACCAGGGAAGAAACCGAAAATGCCCTGATTGATCTGCATTTTCTTGGAATAAATAATATTCTGGCTGTGAGGGGTGATCCGGATATTGAATCAAAAATTTTTAAACCTGAAAAAAGAGGACATAAATATGCTCTGGATCTGATACACCAAATCGGCAACATGAATAAGGGTATCTACCTGGATGATGATCTGGAATATACCAAGCCAACTAACTTTTCTATTGGTGTGGCTGGATATCCTGAAAAGCATCCGGAATCACCAAACATGAAATCCGACCTGCATTTTCTAAAAAAGAAAGTTGAGGCCGGCGCAGATTTCATAGTAACCCAAATGTTTTTCGATAATTCAAAATTCTTCAGGTTTGTTGAACTTTGCCGCAATGAAGGTATTGATGTGCCCATAATTCCCGGAATAAAGCCTATTACAATATTCGACCATCTGCAATACTTGCCTAAAACATTTAATATCGATCTGCCGGAAGAATTGGTCCGTGAAATTTTGAAATGTAAATCGAAAGAAAAAATCAGGCAGGCGGGAATTGACTGGGCAATTGAACAATCCAGGGAGCTGGTTCGTTCAGCAGTACCTGTGGTTCATTACTATACTATGGGACGGTCGGATAATATCAGAAAAATTGTTGAAGCGGTTTTTCGATGAAGAAGTGAATGGTGAGAAGAATTTCGGATTTCGAACGTTTCGCTTAGCAAAACCTCACGCCTGTCCCGTTTTTTCGGGGAGTGGCAAGTGTGTTAGATTGTGGGAACGAGTAATTTCGGATCGTAAATTTTGAATTTTTATGTTTAATATATTTAATGATTCTTAACGGGTAGCATAGCCCTGAAAATTAAAATAAAGATGGTTGCAAGAAAAAAAACAAAAAAAGCCAGGATAAAAACAATCAACAAGAAAAAACTGGGTGATAAAGTACGGGGAGTATTTACAAACAATCCCGGGCTTTCACTTAACTACAAACAATTGGCTAAAAGATTTAAAATTAATGATACGGCTACCCGACGGTTAATCAATGAATTGTTAGTTGAGTTGAGGGAAACCGGATTCCTGACTGAAATTCATACGGGCAAGTATAAATTAAAATCCAAAGGAGGCTTTACCACGGGTATTGTTGATCTTACTCCAAACGGCTCCGCATATATCCTTTCTAACCAATTCCCCGAAAAGGTTTTTGTTACCCAGGCGAACTTAAACCATGCATTACAGGGCGATAACGTAAAGGTTTATCTGTATGCGAAACGCAAAGGACGAAGGTTGGAGGGCGAGGTTGTAGAAATCCTTGAAAGAAGTAAAAAAACTTTCGTAGGTATCGTTGAGATTTCGGCACATTTTGCATTTCTGATACCCATCAATAAGCAAATGCCATACGATATTTTCATTCCCCTGAATAAACTGAACAATGCCCGGAACGGTCAAAAGGTGATTGCAAAAATAACTGACTGGCCAATAAACGTTAAAAATCCAATTGGTGAAATTATCGAGGTACTTGGGAATCCGGGAGATAATGAAGTTGAAATGCATGCAATCCTGGCAGAGTTTGAATTACCTTACCGGTTTCCTGAAAAGGTTCTGGAAGCGGCAGACAAAATTGTCGATACCATAACCAAGGCTGATATCGCCGGGAGGAGAGACTTTAGAAAAGTAACAACGTTTACCATCGATCCGGAGGATGCTAAAGACTTCGATGATGCACTCTCTATAAGGAGCCTGAAATCAGGTAACTGGGAAGTGGGAGTTCATATCGCCGATGTAACCTATTATATTCACGAAAATTCACTCCTGGATAAAGAAGCGCGCAAAAGGGCAACTTCTGTATACTTAGTCGACCGTGTGGTGCCGATGCTGCCTGAGGCTCTTTCAAATGATACTTGTTCTTTACGACCTCATGAGGGAAAATTGTGTTATTCAGTTGTATTTGAACTGGATAATCAGGCAAATGTTTTGACCAATTGGTTTGGCCGGACCATAATTTGCTCTGACAAACGGTTTACTTATGAGGAAGCTCAAAACATTATTGAAACAGGCAAGGGTGAGCTTAAGGAGGAATTATTACAACTGAATCAGTTGGCTCAAATACTCAGACAACGAAGATTAAAAAATGGTTCTCTCGATATCGAGAGGATCGAAGTAAAATTCAACATCGATGAAAAAGGAACGCCTTTGGGTGTGTTTTTTAAGGAAACCAAACCATCGAATCAGTTAATTGAAGAATTCATGCTACTGGCAAACCAAAAAGTGGCCGAGTTTATCGGGAAGAAAACCGGTAAAAAACCAAGAACCTTTGTTTACAGGGTGCATGACAAGCCGAACCAGGAAAAATTGCAATCTTTCATTTATATTATCAAAAAATTTGGCCACAGGATTGATACATCCACCCATGAAAAATTATCAGATTCATTAAATAAGCTACTCAAAAATGTTCAGGGCAAGAGGGAACAAAATCTTGTTGAAACACTTGCGCTCCGTTCCATGGCAAAAGCTAAATATTCCATCGATAACATAGGACATTATGGCCTGGCTTTCCCATTCTATACACATTTTACATCACCGATCCGCCGTTACCCTGATATGATGGTTCACCGGTTGCTTGACGCCTATTTACAAAAAGAACCATCGAAAAGTGAGAAAAGGTATTCAACCCTTTGCAAACATTCATCCGAAATGGAGGTCAGCGCAACTGAAGCTGAACGGGCTTCTATTAAATATAAGCAGGTTGAATTCCTTATTGACAAAATAGGCAAACAATTTGATGGTATTATTTCCGGTGTTGTCGAGTGGGGGTTATATGTTGAAATCAGTGAAAACAAATGCGAAGGGCTTGTTCCGATCAGGGATCTGAACGATGACTTTTACGAATTCGACGAAGGTAATTTTTGTATTACCGGACGCCATACACATAAAAAGTATCAGTTAGGTGACCCTGTAAAGGTAGAAATTACCAGAGCCAATTTACCTAAAAAGCAACTGGATTTGATGTTGGTTGAATAGTAAATTTGGCGGGTTATGCTTTTTGCTAATACTACTCACCGGGTGACTTCAAGTCACCCGGTGAGTGATTCATATCTTATTCTTCTGTAAGCTCGACAATCAGATCGATGACTTTTTGAATTTCACTATCAGCTATTTTACCGTAGTAAATTGCCCGGCATATCCTGTTTTTGTCTACAATAATCACATTATAGCTGTCTTCCGCGAGGCCCCATTGATTTCGCAATACGGCATCGTAATCAAACAGGATGGTTGTATCATACTTTTTAGCCTTTTTCCCTGCAATCCAGCGGATTAACCCGTTGGGTTTCCATGTTGAAGCGCAATCGACTATTCCAAATCCTTTGAACAGATCTCTTGGTATAATTTTATCAACATCGACAGCCTTGTCGATGGCATCGTTAAAAGGATCGTTCAGGTCCGACTCGTCGGGATCCACATAATTGATCTGAAGGACTTTCCCTTTCCAGGAATCCATGGTAAAGTCCTTTTTGCTTGCATCAGCGAATTTCCACGGAGAAGCTTTCATTCCGACCTCAAGTTTTCCCTTCTGTGCATAAAGGGCCATACCGGCCACAACAAAAAATAAGACAAGTGCTTTTTTCATAATCAAAGAATTTTTTTATTGAAAAGTTTTCGTTGAAATACAAGGATAGATATTACTCCTGTGGTAATAGAAGCATCGGCAATGTTAAAAACCGGCCTGAAAAACACAAAACTTTCTGATCCCCAGAAAGGAAACCAATCCGGAAACCTGCTTTTTATAATCGGGAAATAGAACATATCAACCACTTTTCCATGCAGAAAGGATGAATATCCCCCATCAGAAGGGAATAGTGTAGCTGTTTTGAAGTAACTTTCATTAAAGATCATTCCATAGAATACACTATCGACAATATTTCCCAGAGCTCCTGCAAATACCAGGGATATACAGATTATAAGACCCGGGTGTGTCTTATTCCTGATCAGGTATCTTAAATATAAGCCAATTCCAGTGATTGCTATTATCCTGAATATAGTTAACAAAACCTTGCCGAATCCTCCAGGGATCTCCATACCAAATGCCATACCATTGTTCTCAATAAAATGGATAATAAACCAATCGCCAATAATCCGGTATTCCTGACCCAGAACCATATGAGTCTTCACCCAAATCTTAAGAACCTGGTCAATAACAAGGATAAGGATAATAAGGATTAATGATTTTTTCGCTACAGTCATCCTCAACATGTATGCTTTAAAACAAACAATTTTGGTATAGAAACATTAAATAAGTAAAAAAAATATTGAAACCATCGTTTCAATAAATTAACCTGCTTAACGATTAAATAGTTGTGTTGAGTGTCAGCTTTGCCGTTGTTTCGCTTCAATGCTAAGCGTAGCATGAGGTACTGCACGTAACCTTTCCCTGGAAATTAACTTTCCGGTTTCCCGGCAAATGCCATAGGTTTTGTTTTCGATCCGTATTAGCGCAGCCTGTAAATGCTGTATGAATTTTAACTGCCGCTGAGCCAGTTTCCCAGCCTCTTCTTTTGACAAGGTCGCTGCACCTTCTTCTAAAACTTTAAAGGTCGGGGATGTATCTTCAGTATCATTACTTTCTTCGTGAGTAATAGTGTTTTTTAAAAGATTGTAGTCAGCCTTAGCTTTCTCAATTTTTTTTTGAATAATCCCCTTAAATTCCTCAAGCTCCTCATCTAAATATCTTGTCTTTTCAGCCATATCACTAAATTTTTATATAAATATAAGAAAATTTTATCATATACACTGATAATTGTATCTTATCAAATTCCTTAATTTTTTATAATCTCAGTTTCTGTTTTTTTTGTTTCTCGCTTCCAAAACATCCTTATTTGTCAATACACAAATAAAAATTAAGTCATTTTGGTGTTAATCAGTTTTTTGCAATCTTAATTCTTATTTTTATTTTTTCATCCAGTTCGATGGCTTTGGCATCAGAACCGGGTAAATTTTCAACCAGATCAATATCAGTGGCTAAGGTTTGTGAGCCTATGTAACCGGAATATTTTGTGACAGCTGAATTGATTTCCTGATTTTTTTCTATCATGATTTTTATTTTATCTGTAACGTCAAATCCCCGGTCCTTTCTAAGGTTTTGAATCCGGTTAACGAGTTCCCGGGCAATCCCTTCTTCCCTTAATTCCTCCGTAATACTCACGTCTAAAGCAACGGTTAACCGGCCTTCATTGGCAACCAACCATCCCGGAATATCCTCATTAAAGATTTCAATTTCTGAAATTTTTATGTCTTGATTTTTCCCATTAATAACAAGGGTAAGTTGTCCGGTTCTTTCCAATTCATTAATATCGTCCTGGGTAAGTTGTCCGATTTGAGCTGCAACTTGTTTCATGTCTTTGCCAAACCTGGGACCTAATTCTTTAAAATTGGGTTTAATTTTCTTTACGATCAGGCTTTCCTTTTCTTCAAGTAGAATATTCAACTCCTTAACGTTTACTTCCGGTAGAATAATGTTTTTAACGGCTTCTATCTTTTCTTTTTGATCAAAATTTATTGCAGGAATACTGATTTTATGTAGTGGTTGGCGTACTTTAATATTGACTTTTCTGCGTAAACCAAGAACCATTGAGGAAATTTTCTGTGCCAGCTCCATTTTTTCTTCCAAATCCTTATCGATAAAAGCAACATTCCATTCCGGGTAAAAAGCAAAATGAACCGATCCCTCATTATTTTTTCCCGTCACTTTACTCAAATCGACAAATAATTTATCCATATAAAAAGGTGAAATGGGAGCAGATAATTTTGCAACGGTTTCCAGGCAAGTATAGAGTGTCTGATAAGCAGCTATTTTATCTTTCGAATATTCTCCACCCCAATACCTTTTACGGTTTAACCGGACATACCAGTTACTTAAATCATCCATTATAAAATTTTGAATTGCCCTGGCTGCCCGTGTAGGTTCATAATTGTCATAACTTTCTTCCACTTCCTTTATTAAAGAATTTAAAAGGGAAATAATCCACCGGTCGATTTCGGGTCTTTCCTCCACCGGAATTTCTTCTTCCTCATACCGGAAGCCATCGATATTAGCATACAAAGCAAAAAATGAATAGGTATTATACAGGGTTCCGAAAAATTTTCGTTTAACTTCGTCTACTCCATTAACATCAAATTTCAAATTATCCCAGGGTTGTGCATTTGTAATCATATACCAACGAAGCGGGTCAGACCCGTATGTTTCAATGGTTTCAAAAGGATCCACAACATTTCCAAGTCTTTTTGACATCTTTGATCCGTCTTTATCCAATACCAGACCATTTGAAATGATATTTTTAAAAGATACCGAATCAAACAGTATAACCGCTATGGCGTGAAGAGTGAAGAACCAGCCACGGGTTTGATCAACACCTTCAGCTATATAATCAGCCGGAAATATCTGACCGAAGTTTTCTTTATTCTCAAAAGGATAATGAACCTGTGCAAAAGGCATTGCACCTGAATCAAACCATACATCGATCAAGTCTGGTTCGCGATACATTTTTTTGCCTGAAGGGGATACCAGTATAATTTTATCAACAAAGGGACGGTGAAGATCGAATTTTTCATAATTCTCACTTGAAAAATCACCCTCAACAAAATTTTCCAAGGGATTCGATTCCATCAACCCGGCCTTTACTG
>JAUWBB010000102.1 GCA_030605195.1 Bacteroidota bacterium | reverse complement strand
AGTCATGTTACCACCGCAGCCCCAATTCTCATTTCCAAGACCCCAGAATCTTACTTTCCACGGCTCTTCCCTGCCATTCTTTTTCCTTAAATTTTTCATTGGGCTTTCTGCATCGGAGGTAAGATATTCAACCCAATCAGCCATTTCCTGAACCGTCCCGCTACCCAGGTTACCCGTAATATATGCATCACAGCCAAGTTGTTCGCAAAGGTCCATAAATTCATGGGTTCCAAAACTATTATCCTCAGTAACGCCGCCCCAATGTACATTAACAATGGAGGGACGATCTTTCCTTGGGCCTATTCCATCCTTCCAATGGTAGGTATCTGCAAAACACCCACCGGGCCATCGCAAATTTGGAATGCTTAAATCCCTCAGTGCCCTGATAACATCATTCCTGATACCCCTGGTATTGGGAATGGATGAATCAGGACCCACCCATATTCCACCGTAAATACATCGACCCAGGTGCTCTGCAAAATGACCGTAAATATGCCTGTTGATTACATATTCGCCAAGATCGGCATTGATTACTATTTTGTTTTGTTTTTGCTTATTCTCCTGAGAACATAAATCCTCATGAGCAAAACATATAACGAAAAGAAATAATGGTAATGTTTTTAATTTTTTCATTTTGAGCAGGTTTTAAATCATGCAAGAATAAATCCAAACATGAAAGTGAGCGAAAAATATTCTAATTTGTGTCCATAATCAAAAGGAGAAATAATGAATATAGAATGATTCATCTTTGAACATTCTATATTCTACATTTAATATCCGGCTTTGTTTCCATCCCGTCCTGATAACTATGGGGATCGAGATTTACTTGAATTTCTTCTGTCCATAATAGGCATCCGGGCCATGTTTCCTGGAATAATGCTTTTCCAGTAAAACATTATCGAAATCGGGGGTTTTTTCAATCATCAGGGTGTGAAGGGCTAATTTTGCAACTTTCTCCAATACTACAGCATTGTGTACGGCATCATAAGCATCCGTACCCCAGGAAAAAGGACCATGACTGTGTACAAGAACACCCGGTATATCAAAAGGATCGATATCAGAAAAGGTTTCTACAATTACTTTGCCCGTTTCTTTTTCATATTCCCCTTTAATTTCCTGCCGGGTCAGGGGTCTTGAGCAGGGTATATCACCATAAAAATAGTCGGCATGTGTCGTCCCCAATGCAGGTATTGATTTCCCTGCCTGTGCCCAGCTTGTAGCCCATTCGGAATGGGTGTGAACGATCCCCCCGATGTCCTTAAAATGTTTATAAAGATATATATGGGTTGGCGTATCAGAGGAAGGTTTTAATTTCCCCTCGATGATGTTTCCTTCCAAATCAACCACTACCATATCCCCTGGTTTCATTTTTTCGCGGGATACGCCACTGGGTTTTATCACGACTGAATTTTTATCTCTGTCTATAGCACTAACATTACCCCATGTAAAGATCACAAGTCCGTGGTCAACAAGGGAAAGGTTGGCCTGGAAAACCTCATATTTCAATTGTTCAAGCATAGAATTTTTGAGTTATTGGTTCCTCCAGAACATTCAAATCCTAATTCATAAATCACAATTCATATTTCAATAATGTCCCTATACGCTTCGCTATCGGGATCAATTACTCCCTTCGGTCATGAGATCGCCCCGATAGCCATCGGGGCTAAGTTCCACTTTCGCTTCCCCGAAGGAGTCCTATAGACAAACTTCACTTCGCCCGTTTTCATCGAGTGTCATTGATTTAAATGGATTTTCGGATGGATACGGCATTTCTTTTGGCTGATTAAAAAAAACATCAACTCCCAGCATCTTACAAACTGAAAAAAGTATTTTACCAGCATGCCTGAAACCTACACCGGTATGATGTGGGAATTTGTGTTCCAATAAGACATGACGATAGAACCTGTCCATTTCAGGTAAAGCAAAAATTCCGGTTCCTCCAAAGGTTTTAGGATTAATATTTAAGATTTCTCCTTCAGCAACATAAGCTTTTAATTGCCCTTCTGCTGTACTCTGAAATCTGAATAAGGTAGTTTCACCTGTCTTGATCGTTCCTTCCAGGGTTCCCCTGGTAATATCAGGATCTTTTTCCGGTTCCAATAATCTGTGCATGATAAGCTGATATTTCATGGTGGGATCATTAAGCAAACAAGCTGCTGTATTCCCGCAATGGAATCCCATAAATAGTTCATGAGGCCTGTAACCTTTTACCTGTTCCTTTGCTTCTTCATACATATCATATGGAACGGTATTATTGATATCAAGCAGTGTAGCCGGAAAATCTGAAGCACAGGTAAGTATATATTCACTTAAGGCACCATAAATATCTGCTTCACAAGCTATGGGTATTCCCCTTGCAGCAAACCGTGAATTTACATAGCATGGGACAAAACCAAAAGAAGTTTGAAATGCAGGCCAGCACTTATTGGCAAAAACCGCGTATTCTGAAGCCCCCAGGTTATTATCCATGAATTCTCTGAGTACGATCTCATAACGCGCAAGTTTTGGTAAAACTCCAGGCATTTGATTTCCACTTCCAAGTTCCTTTTGCATCTCTGCTGAAATAGCAGGAATATCAGGATGATTCTCCGTTTTATTGTATAGCTCATAAAGATCCAGTTCACTATTTTCCATAACTTCAATTCCCAGATCAAACAATGGTTTGATGGGAGCATGACAGGTTAGGAAATCATATGGTCGTGGACCAAAAGAGAAAATCTTCAGCTTTCTTAAGCCAATAATTACCCTGGCAACAGGGGTAAAATCCCTTATTTTTCCGGCAATCTCATCCGGCATTCCAACCGGATATTCCGGCAAATACAGCCGGACATTCCTCAAGCCGGTGTTATAGGAAGCGCTCAACAAGCCGCAATAAGCATCGCCCCTACCGCCAAACAGGTCTTTACCCGATTCTTCAGCAGCGGCAACCATCATAACCGGACCGTCAAATTTCCGTGCAAGCATTGACAGGGGACCTTCAGGCCCAAAGTTACCCAGGTAAATAACCAATGCATTAATATCTTTCTTGTCAATTTCCTTTAATGCATTCATCACATCCGTCTCATTCTCAACGATCGTTTCTACCTCGGTAATTTGCAGCTTTTTGTTCTTGCATGCTTTAAAAACTTTTTTCCTGCGCTCCCTGGATAATTCGATTGGGAAACAGTCACGACTAACGACAACAATTCCCGCATTGATTGTTGGTAAGTTGTTCATTTTATTCTTATTTTAACAAGCGTAAATTTAACGCTTATTTTTAAATTAAAAAATTGAAGTGATATTTATTTTAACATTTTGCTCACTCATCCGGATCATTGTATTTCTCAAAAACAGTACCTCCCAAACGAATCGAAAAAACATCCGCATTAAATTTTGAAAACGCTGCAGCAGGTGAAACCATCAGCACAGATGACCCTGCTACGGAAAGTTTTGCAAAGGTCCGTCTTGATATGATTTTTTTCATGTAAAAATATGTTAGTTATCTTTAAATTGTGTATAGGGCCGTTCGGGATAAAAGTTTCTTATATATTTATACTTTTCGGTTCTCACACATCTTATCCTGTCAACTGTTTCATCACGCCGGTCTCTCATAGCGAATATGGCTTCGCGTTTTTCGGCGCCCGGGCTTAAAAAATCCTTCCCCTGAATATAATCAGGTGGATCAATACCGGCAATCTTCAACGCCGTAACCGGAAGATCAACATTACTGATCAAACGGTTGTCCACCGAACCCGGTGTAATATGTCCGGGCCACCCCCATGAAATAATGACTTCGTCATTCCGCTGAGAGCGGATTTCACGGGGCAAGCGGATTATCAAGGGAGTATGAATTCCACCATCGTACATAAACTGTCTAGCCCTGACATGAGGCCTGCCCTGATCTCCGAAAAAGAAGACAACTGTACTATCCAGTAAACCATCTTCTTCCAGCCGCTTCAATATTTCACCAATCTGCCTGTCGACTATCTGAATATTTTCGAGGTAAAGAGCCCAATCCTGCCTGGCTAAAGGATTGTCAGGATACATACCCGTAATCAGTGATGACCGGCTTGGTGAGCAAACAACGGCCACAGTGAAAAGATTTGTATATTTTGCACCCTGGCCGGCCAATTTATCCAGGTTGGGAGTTTTCACCAAAGCCGTGCCATAACATCCCATATCTGCCCCAAGATCATCTGCAATGATCCATAGAATGTTTGGTTTGAGACTTTCATTATCCTTTGGTTGATCAGTGCAAGCAAATAAAGAGACTACTAAAATAATGAATCCTGAAACAAATTTATTTATGCCACTATTCATTCTCACATCTGTTTTTGTTAGATTGTCAATTTACCTCTTCAGAAGTAATAATTAACCGGGCAGATCGAAGTCCGGTTGATGAAGCTTTTATTATGATGTTTCCGGATTCCCGGGTGGATTTTACAATTACCAGGCACCTTCCTTTGTATGCCTTACGTTTTGATTGCTGATAACTCTCCATGCTCATTGGGTTTGAACTGGCTACAGCTATGATTGATCCGGGACCTTCTATTTCAAACCGGATCAGGTTTTCAGCCTTAGGATGGCGTCTGTCATTTGAATCAAGCAAATCAACTCTAATGTAACTAAGATCCTGACCATCTGCTTTTATTTTATCCCGGTCGGCTGAAAGATGGATATTATTTGGTTCTTCAGCTGTAACTAATTCCCTGGAATCTGCTTCTTTAGTTCCTTCATAGGCAACTGCTTTAAGAATACCTGGCTTGTAAGGGACCTCCCATTTTGCTATCCACTGTGTTCCCCTGTTGGTTTCCTTCTTTCCCAAAGATTTATCATTAAGGAATAACTCAACTGTTTCAAAAGCACAATAAACCTCAACTTCCAGGAGTTGATTTTCATAACCATCCCAGTTCCATTCGGCAACAACATCCTGCCACTCCCACTTACTCCAATCCTTTTTATCGGGATTTGTTTTAAAGGAAGGCTTAGGCGGTTTTACGAAAATTGAAACTTGTTGTCCAGCATTCCAAAGCACATTACGATAATATGACTGCGGGCGTTTAAATCCACAAATATCAATATCCCCGCAAAATGCATGGTTCCACGGATAAAAATTCCCTACGTGAGGATAGCCCAACCATCCGATACTTGCTTCACCAAGGTAATCAAACCCGGTCCATACATAATCACCCAGTACATAGGGATAATCCAGCACATCCATCCATGCTCCAAATGCTTCGAGCGGATAAGATTCTGAACAATATATGATTCTATTTGGAAGCCGGTTGTGATCGATTTCAAATACACTTTGTTTCCCATGGTCGCCTCCAAAAGAATAGTTATACCCGGCAATATCTAAGGTTGCAAAATAAGGATCTTTATCAGGTCTGAGTCCATTTACCGCTGAAGTGACCGGGCGGGTCGGGTCCAGGTCACGAACATATTCAGCCAGCATTTGAGAGGTTTTCACTCCTTCTGGTTCGCCTCTTTCCGGGATCTCGTTGCCAGTACTCCACATAATGATGGATGGATGATTACGGTCACGCAGCACCATGCTTTCAATATCTTTTTGCCACCATTGGTCAAAATATAGATTGTAGTCCTGAGGCCACTTAGGTTTTCTCCACATATCAAAGGCTTCATCAATTACCAATATACCCAGCCGGTCGCATGCATCAAGAAAAGCCGGTGAAGGGGGATTATGCGCACATCGAATACTATTGAATCCGCTGGCTTTCATTAATTCAACACGTCGTTCCTCGGCACGATCGTATGCAGCCGAACCAAGAGGGCCATTTCCATGGTGCATACAACCACCTTTCAATAAGGTGGGTTTTCCATTTAGCAGGAACCCTTCCTCTACTGTAAATTCAATGGTCCGGATACCAAAGGTTGTTTCAACCTTATCCAATACCTGAGAGTCAGAATCAATGATTTCTGTTACCGCAGTATAAAGATTTGGAGATTCAGGCGACCATAATTCAGGTGATCGCACTGCCAGGTTTTGTGAAATTTCCAGAGAACTGGTCGCCTCTATTTGCAGTTTAGTCTCAACTTTTGCAGTTTCTTCACCCTTCCGGTTGATTATTATTGTTACTAAAGTAACTTCCATTGATTTATCTGAATCATTGACCACTTTAGTTTTAACATCTACCTGCGCCAAAGGATTGCTCACTTCAGGAGTTGAAATGTAAGTACCCCAAGGTGCTATATATAATGGCTCTGTGACCGACAACCATACATGACGGTATATGCCAGAACCTGAATACCATCGGCTATTCTTACCCTCATTCCTGACCTTAACAGCAATTGTATTTTCTTCTCCGAATATGAGATTTCCAGGAATATCATACCAAAAACTGGTATATCCATAAGGATGATTACCGAGATGTTCACCATTCAGCCAGATATCGGCATTCATATATACACCCTCGAAATTTATATTAAATCGTTTACCATTCAGTTCGGAAGGAATGGTAAATTTTTTCCGATACCAACCGGTTCCACCCACAAAATATCCGATATCAATTCCGCCTACGGCATTAGAATCAAGAGGTGAATCCGTACCGGGAAGATCTTCAATACTCCAATCGTGTGGAAGGTTTAATAAACGCCATTGCGAATCATCGAAATTAACCTCTTCGCCACCCGCGATATCACCCCTGTGAAAACGCCAGTCGAAATCAAATAGCAATTGTGACCGGGGATGATCATCTACTATTAACTCATTTGTTTTATTCTTATGTTTTTGTGAACAACCAAGAATTAAAAACAAACATATACCTGTTATTGAAAGGTATATTCCATTTTTTTTTCTTTTCATTTTTTGAGAGTTTTATTAGTTTTCAAATTATCTGGAAATATATAGAGATACACAAAGTTTTCTATAAAAAATATATTTTCTCTCAGTCAACAATCGCCTGGTATGTCATTACCTGGAACTTCTGATGTATTTCCCCGTGCCAGGCGGGGAACATCTGGGTCATCATAACAGCTATGAGATCTTCCTTAGGATCCACCCAGAAGGTTGTACTAAAATAACCTCCCCACCTGTAATTTCCAACTGAACTAAGTTTCTTAGCACTTCCGGTTTCTGTAGTAATTCCGAATCCCAATCCGAACGCTCCGTTCCCCCACAGGTCACCTACCTGATTTTTTGTCATTATTTCAATTGTTTTTCTGCTCAGTAAATGATGTCCGTTATAGCTTCCACCATTAACCAGCATCCGGAGAAATTTAGCATAGTCTAAGGCAGTCGATAGAATCCCGGCGCCACCTGAATAATAACTTTTCCCTCCTTTAATGGGATAATTATATTCTTCCACCGTTGATAATTCATACCCGGATTCCGTGCTCGCGTATATTTCAACCAGCCGGTCTTTATCTCCGTCAGGCATAAAAAAATATGTATCTTTCATTCCCAGTGGCTGGAAAATCCTTTCTTCAAAAAATTCTTTTAAGGTTTTACCCGAGATAACTTCAACGAAGTATCCAAGAAGGTCTGTATTTAATCCATAGTAATAAGCCTCTCCGGGTTCATGTAGCAACGGCATATGCCCAAGCGCTTTCATTTTATCCCCCAATACTGCATCGGTAGTTACAAATCCATCAGGAATACCAGCTTTATCGTATAATACTTTTAATTTCTCATGTGTAAATCCATAGCCTATCCCGGAAGTATGATTTAATAAATGACGGATAGTAATTTGATTTTTTGCAGGATGCGAAGTAAAAGTGGAATCTTTCAGGTTTACCTTCTCCAATATTACCGGATCTTTAAACTCCGGGATGTACTTGTACAGGGGATCATCGAGAAGGAAAAAACCTTCTTCGTAAAGCATCATCGCTGCCACACTGGTCAAAGCCTTTGTCATGGATGCAATACGGAAAATATCACTGTTCTCAAGCTTATCACCCGATTCAACATCCCTCAGTCCAAAGCTTTTATGGTAAACAACCTTTCCGTGACGAGCGATGATCGCCGTAGCACCAGGGATCCAATTACTATCAATATATTGTTGAATAACATTATCTATTCTGGAGAGACGATCCCCCGACATTCCAACCTTTTCGGGTTCAGTATTTACAAGGTCATTTGCCGATTTCAAATTTTCATTTGATTGATATGGGCTCTGGTCATTTGTACATGCAATAAAAATTAATAACAGGCTTAAAGCCATAACTTTCGCAATAATTTTCATAATGTAATAATTAATTTGTTATATATAATTCTAATCATTTTAAGTGATATTTGTTGCCGGCCTCCCACAAGATATCCTCTATCCTGGCCGGCTAACCTTCATGATATGTGTTTCTTAAATAACCTTTTTTACCCTGACAGAATAAGCTTCTGCCGGGTTAATGACTAATAATAAATTAATTTCATCGTCAGTAAAACCTGAATCTTTTAAGGCTGGTAATAATTTGTTAAACAGTGTAGTGAAAGCGATAAAATTACCTCCGTTCGGTTCACCAACATGATACCAACCGGCATCGTGCGAAATCAAGACTTTATGAAGTAAGTCATGAGATTTCATATTATTGAGCATTTGAACATATGTCTCAGGCTTTCCCCATCCTAATCCATCGAAACTAATCCAGGCTCCCATTTGAGCAGCTTCAACATGATATTCGAGGTTCTCCTCAGCCTGGGCATGAATCCAGATAAAGGCTGAAGGATCAACTCCCTCTTCCTTTAGGATTTTAATTTCTTCGAAAGCACCAGTTGCCGGGCCTGTGTGTGAGGCGATGGTCAGACCGGTTTTCAAATGTGTTCTGGCAGCCGCTCTCACAAGTTTTTTATGTATATCAGTAAGTTCTCCCTGCTCAACGGCTATTTTTATAAATCCCGGGCGAACTTCAGTTTCATCGATACCATTTAACCACTCACTTATCCCGCGATTGGCTAATTGATCGGCAGTTTCTTTAAATGCGTAATGAGGTAAATGCTGATTCTGACGGGCACCATAGTATCCTGTATTGGTAATGATATTTAAACCAGTTGCTTCAGATAATCTTACAAGTAATTCGGGATCTCTGCCAAGATAGGCAGGAGTACACTCAATAAATGTCTGACAACTTAATTCCTTAATCTCCTTCAGATAGGGTAAGGCAACCT
>JAUWBB010000120.1 GCA_030605195.1 Bacteroidota bacterium | reverse complement strand
AAGTGCGTGGATCGCCAGCTGATTCATTACAGCTAAGCTTATTTGGTGTAAAAACAGGGGGAGGTCACTTTTAAAAATAAAAGATTGATGCCCATTTTATGGGCGATACAGAACGAAAATTATCAAGAAAAGAATTTAGTTGGACAATAGTGGTTAGAAATATTTAAAACTCTTGACATTGGAGATAAAGAAACAGGAAAATATTTGGTTAATGAATCAGGTGAGCTTAAAAAGATTTTAGGATCAATTTCAAGCAAAACATCTAAATAATAATTTTTTAAATTTTTAATTTCTAATTTCTAATTGTTTGTAAACCTCAAAACATTTAACTTAGCCCCGATGGCTATCGGGGTGATCTCATGACCCGCCATCCCGATAACTATCTGGAGGCGGAGAGTAAATTCCGATACTAATTAATTATAAAATGGCTAATCCAAATGCTGGTTACTTAAACATGGAACTACTCCGTTTTACCACAGCGGGTAGTGTTGATGATGGAAAAAGTACCTTAATTGGCAGGTTATTGTATGACAGTAAAGCTATTTTTGAGGATCAAATGCAAGCCATCGAAGATGCAAGTGAAAGAATGGGAGAAAATGAGGTTAATCTGGCATTGTTAACGGATGGATTACGTGCAGAACGGGAACAGGGAATAACCATTGATGTGGCATACCGGTACTTTGCTACTCCCAAACGGAAATTCATTATAGCCGATACACCCGGTCATATTCAATATACACGAAATATGGTAACCGGGGCCTCTACAGCTAACGTTGCATTAATACTTGTAGATGCCCGCAATGGGGTGATCGAGCAAACCATAAGGCATGCATATATTGCTTCCTTGCTTCAAATACCGCATATTATTGTTTGTGTTAACAAAATGGATCTTGTTAATTTCAGCGTAGAGGTTTTTGAAATCATCCAATCCCAATTTAAAAAATTTTCAGCAAAGCTTGATGTAAAAGATATCCGGTTTGTGCCGATCAGTGCGAAATATGGAGATAATGTTGTTGAACGTTCAGAACATACTGATTGGTACGATGGCCCAACACTGATGTACTTATTAGAGAACATACATATCAGCAGTGATTTGAATTTTACCCATCAACGTTTTCCTGTACAGTATGTGATCCGTCCTCAGGCAAAGGAATTTCATGATTACAGGGGGTATTCCGGTAAAATCGCAAGTGGGGTTTTCCGGCCAGGAGACAAGGTTAAAGTGCTCCCATCCGGACTTGCATCCACCGTGAAATCAATTGATATCTATAAAGATAGCCTGGATATTGCCTTTGCGCCACAATCGGTTACTTTGACATTAACGGATGATATTGATATTAGCAGGGGAAATATGATTGTAGGAGAGAATAAAGAACCGGAAATTGGCCGTGAACTTGATCTCATGATCTGCTGGTTAAACGAAAAACCCCTGATGGTGGGAGGAAAATATATCCTCCGTCATACAACCAATGAATTAAAATGTATCGTTAAAGATTTAAAATATAAAATCGATATCAATTCTCTTGAAAATGATTATAACGATAAGCATTTTGGCCTGAATGAAATAGGCCGGATATCCATCAAAACAACCCAACCGCTATTCTATGATTCATACCGAACCAACCGGATAACAGGTAGCCTTATCCTTATTGACGAAGCAAATAACAACACCATTGGAGCGGGGATGATTATATGAGTAGAATAGGTAATTCAATAGTAATTCAGTAGTAATTCAGTAGTAATCTGTTTGTTTTACTTTTGACTTTTTACCACAGTGAAATATGCTCCTTCCCTGATGAAATGTTTTCGTACCTCAAATTTTATCCCGTAGGATAAATCCATAAATCCAACGGGGTGAACCCCGTAGGATAAATCAATAAATCCAACGGGGTGAACGTGGCAAGCTTTTGTCTTTTATCTACTTACTTTTTTAACTAAAAAATTCAACTGGCTGTATATTAGTATGTTCCATCTTAGTTATTTTTCTTTTTTTCCAAATTCTTTGGTTGTGGACTACATACTACTAACCTACTAACCTACTAACTCACTAACTTACTAACCCAATAACCCACTAAACCACTAACCTACTAACTTTCTTCCTACTTACTTTTCTCAAACTCTGCCAGGTCTCACCCTTCCCTGCAAGCCTGCCCACAGACCCTGGCAGGTTTCTCCCCGTCTCTGCTACTGCCACTGTCTCCCTTTGATTTATCTGAAATAAAATGACGAACCGGAGCTTCGTCTTACTTCCCAGACTCTGACCCGCCTTCGCATACTACGGCGGGCAGGCATGTCTTTCAGACGCTGGCAGGTCTCTTCACAACCGAATGCAATTCGGCTCTACTCTTTCTTCCCCTCTTCGACCCTTAGACCTTTCGACTCTTCGACTTCTTCAATCTTCCATTCTTCCAGACTGTTATAATGTTCAATCAGCTTTTTCAGGTCTTCTGGATTTTTATGTGAAATTTTCTCCTTCTTAATAAAATCTAATACCTCAGCTTCCTTATCTTCCATAATACTTATCAGGCTTTTCCTGTTAATGATTTTTACTGCGGAAAGATTTTTTTTCTTTATATAATAACTATCATTCTTTTTGCTAAATTGTGCGGGTTTGGGATCGGTATAGGGTTTTGCAGGTACAGCATCCAATAATAATACTTCTTTTTTAGCCAGTAATTTGTTATCACCATCCATCAGGACAATAAAGTAGGATTCCTTTGGATTAGTACCTGAAGGTGTCAGAAGGTAAGGGGTATAAATAAACTTCACATCTTCAATTTCAATATATTCAATATCTTCAGGAAAAGCAATAGCATAAATAATTTCTTTCGCTATGAATTGCATTTCGCCGGCATACATATCATATCTCAGTTTTGCATTGAATAATTTTCCATCTTTAAGCTGGATTATTCCCTCCCGGAACTCCTTTTCCATAAACGGGCTTCCTTCCACATCGTTATACGTGTTTTCCCTCATGCCTTCCATGGCACGATTAAGCCTTAGCCTGTCAAGGTATTCTTCTATTTCCGGAATCTTAATTTGGGCCATTCCCCGGTTTGGTAGCAAACCAAATAAGATAATTATGATAATCCAATAGTATTTTTTTTTCATTATGATTTAATATTTAATCAAAGCTATTTAGTATCGTGTCAACGATAAACAGACGGGTAAGTTATTGTATATTGTATATATTACCAGCACAATATACTTTTATCTTTTGCCTTTTTACTTTTGACTTGATAGTAGTAATTCTTTGTTAAGTATTTAAAGAAAAAAAAATGTAACTAATCAGCCTATGTATAATGAACTTAATATCAAAAGTAATGCCAGGTTTCGTCTTTCGTTGATCGATTACGATGCCTGCCATGTGTGCAAAAGGCCCTAAGGGTTTCCAGGTGTGTTTCCAAAATGTAGCATTCAGTTAACCCGAATTATTCATGATGGTATCATGAATAATGACGATACATAATTGGAATCATATGAATTCCAATTATGTATGTCAGGGTTAACCCCGACATTTGAAAAATAAAATATGCTTGTAAATGAGCAATTCATTAAGAAATGAAAAATGTTTGTCCGTTTTTCTACTCCTTTAAATATCAGTATTTTACAAATCGTCGGCTCAAAAGAGCGAAAAATTCGTATGAATTTTCCGGGTTAAAATAGTCTCCCAAACTACCTGATTATTGAATCTTACTATCGTATCGTGTATAAAAAAACCTCACCAATTTGGTGAGGTTTTAAGTTATAATAGGATACTATATATTAGTAACCTCTATTCTGAACCATATTAGCGTTTGCATCCATTTCAGAAAGTGGAATTGGGAACGCGAAGTTATATGATCCGTAAGCCGGTCCTAAATGAGTTTGCTTAACAGCGTCAACAAACGGAATATCCCTTCCTGTACGTGCAAGGTCATGAAACCTGAATCCTTCGAAGCAAAACTCCCTTCTTCTTTCAAGAAGAATCATGTCCTCATCTACAGTACCAGTATGTGCAACAGCACCCCTTGCAGCTGTAATAAGGTTAAGCTGTGTTAACGCACCAGTATTATCCGCAGTTCTGAATAATGCCTCAGCATAGTTCAGGATAACCTCTTCATAACGGAATAACGGAATATTATCTGAATAATCGTATGAAGGATATTTACCAATGTTAATGTAGAGCCTTGTTGGCACATCAGGGTCAGGACCGATCATATCACCAGCTGCCCTTACATCACCTACATCAAATGCATCATAAAGATCCTGGAGGCCTTCACAGTCACCATAAGATGTCCCCCTGTACATATACTGTAGTCCATTGATATTATTATTATCAACTGAACTGTAAGCCAGTTCAAAAATTGAGTTAGCAGCAGCATCATTTAAGAAGGAATTAGCGTAATCAGCGGCAGGGATAATACTATAATTCCCTGAATTTATTACGGCTGTACTGGCCGTGATTGCTGTTGCCCAGTCGCCGAAATAAATAGCGACCCTTGATTTAAGAGCTTGTGCGCCCCAATGAGTGAATAGCTCCTTGGAATTGTCATCCTGGGCAGTATTCATCATTGAAATAGCGGTGGCTATGTCACCTTCAATCAGAGATTTGACTTCAGTTATGGTATTCCTCGCAGGGGCATAATCCTCCCCTTTATAAACAGTTATATATGGAACACCCAGGTCTGCTGCATCTCCATTATGCATCTGGCCATAATACCTGAGAAGGTCAAAATGTACCATTGCTCTTAGCGCGTATGCCTGACCCTGATAGTGTGTAAGAAGGGCAGCATCACCTTCAATCTCTGCAGGATCAAGTGCAATGATGATATTGGCAGATGCTATAACAGTGTAGCATTGAGCCCAGCATCCACCAAAAGTATCCTGCCAATCCATTCTGGCAGCGCTGACAAATCTACCTGAGTTACCATTTGAAAAACAGTTGTCACTTCTGACTTCACCCCAGATTATATAATCCCTGCCTAAATAACTGGTTGTGGTTATCCTGTTATAAGCACCGTAAAGCAGGCCTTTCACATCCTCAACGCTATTGATGCTTCCCTCAACCGCTTTTGCCTGGGCAAGTGTAGGATCCAGGGATTCTTTACTACATGAGGAAATAATACCTGCAAGTAGCGAGATTGTTATTAATGTATATACAATTTTTTTCATTTTCTTAGAATTTTAAGTTTAAGCCAAATATGACGGATTTGATCGGAGGTGTTTCAAGCCCTGTTCTACCATCAGCTCGGGTTTCAGGGTCAAATCCTTTCCTCGCTTCTTCGTCAAATACATAGGTGAACAAATTTGTACCCCTTACATATACTGTTACTCCACCCAGTTTCGCCTTGGAAACAATCGATGAAGGAAGGTCGTACCCAAGCACGAGGTCTTTAAATCTCAAATAATCGCCATCGAATAAAGTTCTTGTTGAAGTACTTACAGCGTTCTGAGGCCTGAATGCATGCTGGAACTTAGGAATATTAGTTTCGTCACCTGGATTCTGCCACCTGTCCATTAATTGTTCAGTTCCATTAAACAGGCCAGTTGCATAAAGTCCATTGTCCCAGGTATAGTGGTCCCACTCCTCCATTATCTGGTGTCCACCTGCAACATATACAGTTGCATCGAGATATACTCCTTTAAATTCGATATGTATTCCGCCGCCACCGGTATAAGTAGGAATAGCACTTTTCCCGGTATAAGCACGCTCAGCGTCATTAATATCGTCGGTTAAACCATCGGGATCAGTATCGCTGTTTACTACCCACCGTGGAAGCCCGGTTGCAGGATCAACACCTGCCCATTCTTTCATTTTCCACTCCCTATATGGATGTCCTACTTCGACCACAGTTGTACTGGTAGATATAATAAGGTCTTCACCCATTGCGTCTTTTGCAAGTTCTGTCACCTCGTTATTGAGTGTAGCGAAATTTGCAGATAAGGACAGGTTGAAATCGGTTGAACGGATAATATTAAAGTTCAACATTGCTTCAATTCCTTTATTGACCATTGAACCAACATTCTGGGTGATACTGCTGTGACCGGAAGTCCTGGTCAGAGGAACATTCTGCAACAGGTCATAAGTCTCCTTGTTGTAATATGAGAATTGACCGCCAATCTTGTTATTAAAGAAGGCAAAGTCAATACCCACATCATAGTTCCTGTTTTTCTCCCATGTAAGCAGTGAGTTACCAAAACCACTCGGGTATGTAGCACCCAATCCTGCATAGTCAGCATTGAAAGCAAGAAGTGCCTGGAAGGCATTCAGACCCACACCTGAGTTACCGGATACACCATAAGATGCCCTTACCCTAAAGTTATTAATAAATGAAAAACCTGCCATGAAATTTTCCTGGCTCATATTCCATGCTGCACCCACAGCCCAGAAGGTACCAAACCTCTGATCTGCAGCAAATCTTGATGATCCTTCTCTTCTAAAGGTAAAGTCAGCAATATACTTACCCATATAGTTATAGTTGATCATTCCAAGGTATGAAAGGTTAGACCAGTCAGTGAAATTTGAACTACCGTCAAAGTTGGCTCCTGCTGACGCAATATTCGTAAGTCCGTCTGTAACAAAGTTTTCGCCATAGGCACTCATAAACCATGATTTGAACTGCTGGAACTCCATCAGCACTTTGAAATCAATCCTGTGGTTGTCAAGCAGTGTGAGCCTGTAATCAAGAGAATTTTGGAAAACCATATTGAAATCCTGGTCAAGCGAGACAAAAGAAGTACCATTTTCATCTTTAGAGTCACCATGGAGCCTGTTCCTGTAGATCTTATAGTGACCAAGGATATAGTCAAATGAAGCAAGTGACTTAAATTTCAGGTTGTCAATTATCTCATATTCAATGAAACTATTTGACATCAAACGCGTCATGTGGTTCCACCTTTCATTATGCTCCTGAAGATACAGGATGTTAAACAATGAAGAAGGGTAAACAATACTCAGTGTTCCATCATCGTTATATGGCGGTATTGTAGGCGGCATAAAATACTTTAAGATATGAGGGTTGCCAAAATATGCCGATGTTTCAAGGAAAATCTGATCCTGATCGGTATAAGATATATTGTTGGTGGTTGAAAACTTGAACTTATCACCAAAATTCCTCTGGTAATTCAAATTTCCTGTTATCCTCTCAAATAAGTTGCCGATAACCACAGCTTCGTTATCCATATAACCAAGTGAAGCATAAAATGAAGAGACATCATCTCCACCAGAAGCTGACAGGTTAACATTATAAATAGGAGCATTCTTATTTAGTACTGCTTTACCCCAGTCACCCTCAGGCCGGCCTGCGGTGCGCCAATCTGCATATGCAGATGAATAAGATAAGTTATTAGTTTGAGCATAATCATAAGCTGCCTGCGGAGTTTGCGGGCCAAGCGGATCAGTAGTACCACCAAAAGAATTAATAATACCCTCGAGGTAAAGCTCCTCCCTCTGAGCAGCTGTCAATTCCTTACGACCATCAACGGCTTTGTTCTGGAAACCATAGCTCGCAGAAAGGTTGAACTGGGTTTTTCCTTTCTTGCCTTTTGTAGTTGTAATCACTATTACACCGTTAGATCCTCTTGCTCCATAAGCAGAGGTTGCAGATGCATCTTTCAACACCGTAATGGATTCGATATCAAAACTATTGAGAGATGCAAGTGAACTCAGGGACGACATTGCAGTCGATCCTGAAATGTTATCTTGTATAACAGGAACACCATCAATAACGAAAAGAGGACTGTTACTTGCTGTAATAGATCCAATACCCCTGATCCTTATGTCCTGTATAGCACCCGGTGAACCTGAGCTGGTGTTAATAACAAGACCGGCAACCTTACCCTGGAGGGCCTGGTCAACTGAAGTAACAGGGATATCTTGCAACTCGTCAGCTGATATCTGCACTGTGGATCCTGTTATTGTGTTTTTGCCCCTGGTACTATAACCTGTAACAATAACCTCTTCCAGTCCAAATACATCTGGTTCCATCACAACATCAATGGTCTCACGGCCCTCGATGTTAATGTCCTGTGTTTTCATACCGACAAAACTAAACACAAGTGCAACAGCGTCTTCAGGTACATCCAGGGTATAATTACCGTCCAGATCGGTAATGGTCCCATACGTTGTGCCCTTAACAATGATAGAAACCCCCGGGACCCCCAACCCGTCTTCAGAGCTGGTTATAGTACCCGTTATTTGCTGTACTTGTGCCTGTAGTTGAAAGCCGAGAAACAATAAGAACGCAAATAATTTAATAAATCTTTTCATAGATAAAATTTTTAGGTTTAAAAAAATATTAATAATTGTACATGTGATTGCTAAACCATGTACTTGCTAAGAGCCAAAATTAGAAATAAAAAATAAATATACAAATTTTTCAACTATACTAATGATTTTATAACTTCATTAT
>JAUWBB010000036.1 GCA_030605195.1 Bacteroidota bacterium | reverse complement strand
TAGTAAATATGCTAAGCTTGCCGATGGTGGTACTTTTACATTTGACAGACCTGATCAGGTAGATAATCCTGAAGGATATGATAACTTTGAAAAACGTGTAAAATTTATAGCCCATGCAATAAATGAGGCCATTGATCTGCAGGGCGGTGATACTACCTCAATATTTACTTTTTATACCGACAGCGCTATGTTTGATGTACCAGCCACTTATTATATTGGGCAGCCAACAAGGCTGGGTGGTAAGATAAAGAGTTATGTAAGGGCTGAGTTCTTTAGCGACCCGGCTGAACCTGTTATCCAGTTTAAGAATGAGGGCAAACCAATTTTTGAGGAAATAATCATGTCCACCGCCGAATCTTATTTTCTTCAGGCACAAGCTGCTTTGAATGGATTTAGCGGTGATCCACTTGCTTTATATAAAAGTGGGATAGAATATGCCATGATGTTGTGGGGTGTCTCATCTGACGATGCCCAGGCATTTACCAGTGGTATTACAACCGTAACTCTTGAAGATGTTGCTGTTCAGCGTTGGATCGCCACATATACAGATGGATTTGAGGCCTGGTCAATTGTTAGAAATTCAGGTTTCCCATCAGAACTCAGTGGAGGCGTAAGCGATTTGATTATTTTTGGCCTTGGTGATGCTGGTTTGAATGGTGCTTATCCACAGAGAATGAAGTATGGAAACAAGCCTTACAACACAAATCTTGCTAACATCGAGGCAGCTTTAGCTCGTCAGGGTGTTGACGAACAAGGAGTGAAGCTTTGGTGGGCTAAATAAAATCATTAACTGATAGATTCCATCATTTAAAAAACAGGTAAGTGTAAAGCTTACCTGTTTTTTTTTAAAGCTTCTATTTTTTTAAGGTATTTTTATACATTTGTCCATCGATAAAAAAGTATACAATAACCATTAACTTCTCCAAAGAATTGCAACTGAGAAGCTATTAGACTTGAATGAAATCCTTACCTGAACATTGAAAATAAAATGAACATATTGAAAACATCCATATTCTATTTTATACCAGGACAAGGCTCCACACTTCACGAACAGTTGAATGATTGTTTATTACAACTGGAGGAACAAATAACCTTAAAAACCCTGGATTTAAAGAACGCTTTAAAACAGACTATCTTCCTTGCAGTAAACCATCAGGAGGAATATTATGAAAAGACTGAGATATTAAATCGGTATATACAACAATTCTATGGGCTTTTTATGCCTGCTACAAGCATTATTGCCCAGGCACCTGAAAACGGAAAATATCTTGCTATGGAGGTTTGCATTTTGGATGATTTGTTGCAGGCGACTGAAGTAGTTCATAAATCATTAGAAAATGTTCCCTATTCAGTTGTTCTGCATCCTGATTTTAAAGAAGTGTATGCAGCCGGGTTGACCGTAAAGCGTCAGGACAGTTTTTATGAGAAAGCTATGGGGGCTTTTATGCTGATGGAAAAAATCCTTGACCTTGAGAATCTTGCTTTCTCTGATGTTGTAAGACAATGGAATTATATTGAAAACATTATAAAAATAATTAATGAAGGATCAGAACGGCAGCATTATCAAATTTTTAATGATGTGAGGTCTTCTTTCTACGGAAAAAGTGAATTTATCAACGGTTATCCGTCGGCAACCGGTATTGGTATAAAGACAGGTGGAGTTGTAATTGATTTTGTTGCCTTATCCCCTTCACGAAAACTTACTATAAAACCCATTAAAAATCCGGGGCAGATCGATGCTTTTGAATATTCTGAAAAAGTTTTGGTTGGAAAGTCGTTAAACGAGTCGTCAAAAAAAACATCACCGAAATTTGAGCGGGGAAAAGTATTACAAACTTTTGATGCAGCCAGAATATATGTATCAGGTACTGCTGCTATTTTGGGCGAAAATATTGTGGACAAAAGAAATATTGAAAAACAAACCATGGTTACCATTGATAATATTAGAAATCTTATCTCTGCTGAAAATTTAAAAGAAATTGGATTAAATGATCTTAATCCGGAGAAGAAAAGTTTTTCCTATATCAGAACCTATGTAAAACACCAAAAAGATATCAGCGCTGTTAAAGCTATTTGTGAAAAGCAATTTAAAAGTGAGAATTTCCAGTACCTGGTTTCAGATATCTGCAGGGATGACCTTTTAGTAGAAATTGAAGGATCGATGGAGTTTTAAGCTATAATAGTTGTGGTTTGGTTCCCTGTTTTATTATTTAAATTCTTAAATCTTTCTATTCTCTTCTTCGTCCAATTTTCGTACTACTGCAAACTTTGCAGCGGCGATCGTTTCCCTGTTTGCCTTTTCGGTGATCTTACCCCTGGCAAGGTCTTCCACCGCGATATAACCATTCTTCAGCAAGAGCTGCAGAACTATGTTGTTGATAATCGTATCGTGGCTGTAACCATTGGCTATATAGAGATCATTACAATCGTTATAAAACTCCCCGGCAAACTCGCGGTTATTGGGAAGCCACATGAGCTGCTCATAGGTTTCACTAAATCCATTCAATTCAGTATTAATATTCGGAGTTACCAACAAAGGACTGAATTCATGGCTTTTATTAACCGGCATAAAATCCTTCATCCCTGACAGATCAATCTTATCCTTCAGATTATCAATGCGGACAAGCACGGCTTTTCTCATTTGTTCCAATTGGTATAAATAAAAATTATATCGCCAGACCTCATGACTTTGTTTATGGTGTTTAAACAAATGCTGATAATGCTTATCGATAAGCTGTTTTACATGATTTTTGTTTTTGTTGATCTCCGGATTGAGGATACGAACCTCCTGGATCAGCGTTTTTACTTCCTGGGCAGCTTTTTGAGGTCCCGTGATTTCTTTACCTTCTTTACCCAGATCCGTCGATAAAATGCCAAGTTGGATATTTTTCCCTTTACCTTTTCCTCCCGGTCTTCCTTTTAGCATCTCCACAAGGTGTTTTTTTGCTTCTAATTCTCCGGGCTCTGCAATAAAAGGATTGCCGGCCGGTGTGCTGGCAAGAGAGTCAAAAATGATGCTAAAGAATTTCCTGTCCAACAGGAAGCTTATCTCCTGACCTCCTTCGCCTACCTCACGGGAGATCACCTGAAACCGGTTTTTTATAATATCGAATTTTACCTGCCGGATTACAAAATTCTTTGAATTCCGTTCAAATCTTTTATCAACAAATATTTTATTCACAATATCTTCCAGGTCGATCTTGTCGATCATTTTGTAAGATGATGCAAGGTAAAACTTTCCGGTAAACCAGTCCTGATCCCAGTCGAGTATGTCATCGAGGTAGTTACCATGGGTATCGATCACTTCAACAATGTTTTTATCACCCGTGTACCGTAACAGGGTTCGCTGAATGTGGGGATTATCCGAACTGGTTGCTTTTTCCTTTCTCTCGCCATGGGAATCCCGGTACAACATAAAGTTTTCAGGATTAGCATATCGTTTTATCCCGGCTTCCTCTTTTGAGAAGTTATACGCCGTAAGCATAATATCAATCTTATAAGGCATTGAAATATCGCACAATCCTCTGATCGTACTTCGTGAATTCAGGTCTTCTACATTGCTATCGGCACTGTTTTCAAACAAAGAACGGTAGTTTCTGATATATTCCGGATCAAAATCGGTTACCCGTGAAAAGTCACCCACTTCTGTTCCTATTGCATAGAGATTTCCTTCTTTATCCGGGAAAATATGGAACATATCTCCGGCGATTAGCTTGATGGCTCTGACTCCCGGCAAATCGCGCTTTATCCATTGCAGCATCATGGCAGCCAGCATTTCGGATTTTCCTGCACCACTATCACCACTAATGGAGATAACAAATATGCTCCCATCCTCTTCTTCAACCGCGAAAAGGGATCCATGTACAGGAACACCTCCCATTTCCTTTACTTTTTCATTGATCATGGTTAGCCGGGGCTTCTTTATATCGCCAAAATAATCAACTTTCTTTTTTAAGGGTGTAACGATGGTTTTAATATTCCCGTAAGGCCCTTTCAGATCGAAATAGCCAATCTGAGGATAGGATATCACCTTTTCAGGTGCTCCAAGGAAAAGAATAACATCAGGAACAAAATTTCTTACTTCCTTCAGTGTATTAAATTCTGATTGAAGCAGGCGGAAATTGTCTGCCAGATATTTCAAGTAGGATTTCTGAAATATGTATAACTCTTTCACCAGTCCGCACTTAATAATCTTACAACGGTAATCTTCTTCATCCATGTTTTTTACAAAATTGGCCATTCGCCTGGCAAAGAAATCAGAAGAAGGACGGGTTTCCATCTTTTTGATAAATTCGTTAGGGATTAAGTCCTTTGTGCTTTGATCTTTGTCGGCATCCCCGTTGACCCGGTCAATTTTATGAAATGGATATTCACGTTTTTTAGCATCTGTGACAATTCGTGTACGCGTTTGTACCGGTTGTTCCCAGGCAATAACACCACAACGGCTTAACAACTCGTTAATCCAGGACAGGGAGCCATTATTCCAGGTTTCAAGGACCTTGTTCTCCATTTCAAAATTTTTATGAATAATAATCCCATGCTGGATCATTTCATTTATGCTGGATTTTTGTCTCTTAAATTCTGTTTCAACCAGCTTTATCAGGGTATGATTATATTTTTTATAATATTCATTGTTTTTGGTGAAGTTCATTAAGTTAATGTAGAACAATACAATATCCCTGGTTAAGGTGTGGAGCTCAATTTCTGTTACCTTGAATTTCCGGTATTCAAGAATTTCGTCAATGATTTCATTCACTTCTTCCGGAATAATAGCCAGAATAAGATCCTCGGAAATTAACCTGGCTTCAGTATCCTGATATTTTTCGACCTTTGAAGCGAAACGCTTCAGTTTAGTTAACAGTTTCCGTTCGAATAGCTGATCTTTCTGAAGTAAGTAAAGGTTGAGAATTCTTGATGAAGGTGATTTGTCCTTTCTGAGTATCCTCAGGTTGAAGGATTTAAAAAGCAGATCAGTAAATCTTTCCGAAAGATGGATTTTACTTAATTTTTCGTTTTGTCTCAAATTCCGGATAAACTGGTTAGTAAATCCTTCAAGATCAATTTCTGAAACCGGTTTTCCAACGATCTCTTCAAACTTTTCCCCGGTTTTTTCAGCCAATTCTTCTATGGTTGGTTCAGAGAATTCCTGTTCAAACGGAAGGTTGAAGTGAAGTAAAAGTTCCTCAATATATTTTCTCAGTATCCGGTTATAGCCTTCGAGTTTTGCTAAATCACCGGAAACATCTTTTTCGTTTGCTTGCAGGGCAAGAATCTTGACTTTAGAATCTGAAAACAGGATATTTTCAAGCTCGAGCAAGATATCTTTCATAACCGAAAGCTCATCCGGATCGTCCAGCAAATAGGAATCGGGCTGAAATTCAAGCTTACTCTTTATATATTTCAAGAGGGTTGTTTTTCCGTATTTTGAGATTACATCATTTATATCAAGGTTCTTTAACAGAGGAATATTTTTATAAACCTGTGGTAAAAGATTTTCATAAACCTTGGTAAAAGCTTTACCGGATATAAATTCAGTGAGATTCCTGCATTCTCCGACATTTTCATAGAATTCAAAAACGGCATTCTTCGAATCACCGATCGAATTGATGTTTACACCGCACACTTTCGGGAATGCGTGGTAAAGCGTTTTTATATCATTGATTTTAAGCGATTTGTTTAGCTTCTTATCAAGAGTTTTAATTACACGGAAATCTTCAAGAATAGTTTTAATCAGGTCTTTATCTGATTTTATCTTAAAAATTTCTTCAAGGATATCCTCGCTTCTGGTCCACTTATTCTCCGGCCGGTTTTTTCCCGTGTAAAAAATTTCCCAATATTTAAGAAAGATTCCAAGAGCATTTTTGAATTCTTTTTCGAAGAACAGGTAACTTTCCGCATCTCCCTCAACGTAATCTCCCAGTGAGAAACGGACAAAGCCTTTTTGATAGGGTATTAAAGCAATTCCACGTTGTTCCGCCAGCTTTTTGGTGAATTTCTCGAGATCTTGGTATGAAAAAAAATCTTTCAGGTGAAGATTAAACAGGTATGAGCCATCTGAGTCCAGAATGCCAATATGATTTATTTTATTTTCCTGCAGAACCAGATGAGCGATCTTTTTAGCCAGGTTTAGCCTTTTATTGGATTCACTCCTGAATATCTTGTTTACCCTGAATTTATTCAGTTCCCTGACCAAATGATCCTTGTAATAACTAAAGAAGGGTTCTCCCTTGTACTTAAAGTCATCGGGTAATTCCAAAACATCCAGTTTGTCGAGAGATACAAGTTCCCCAAGCAGGAAAAGGTGCAAAGGACTTCCTTCGAACAGGGAAACTCGCATAGATCCTACACGCCTGTTGTTTTTTCGCTGGCTAATATTGCTTTTTATCTCAGCCATTATGTAATTCCTTAGTTTCTCTTTGATTTTATACCGGGATGCATCCTTAGGGAGGTTTTCATCCATACGGTCCTTAATTTTTTTTGCCAGTTGGGCTACCTCCAGTATATTTACCAGGATGAACAGGGAGTTGGTGTTGCCTTTTTCAACTCCGTATTGTTTCCGTGCATAATCAATTACATCTTTTCTGGCCGGGGTAGCAACCACAGATCCTAAACGGTCACCTGCTGCTGCCAGGTTTTTAGTTGTAGACAACGAGGAAACCAAACTAATCTTGGCCAGGGAGCCGAAATTGTTCATTATATACCTTGAAATGGTCCTCCATTTGGGTTCCTCCGGATCTTCTATTTTCACAGCGTCCTGATAGGCTTCATCAAGGAAAAGAGTTATTTTGCTGTTATTCAGGAATTTGAGAAAACGGATCAGAAATACATTGTTAAAATCGGTAAATCCGGTTGGATTTGCAGGATCGTTGATGACAAGGGTGGAATTTTCACAGAACCTGTCCCATAACGTACCTGTATCATCGAATATCTGAAATGTACTCTTCATTCTATCCAGTTTCTTATGAAGGCGCTCCCAGTCAACCCTCCCTTCATTATCAAGTTCTATTTCAATATCAAAAGGATTCAGGTCAAAACGGTCTGGTGGAAAAAGATCCTTGTATTCCCATGCTGCCTCCTGGTTAAAGAAAATAAACGGATTGGGCTTACGGTCTTCATAAAACAACAGGTCACGGATGATCATCTGGACATCATCGGAAATGGATGTACGTTCCAGATTTCCAAGATTGCTTACGAATTCTTTTATGACTTCCCGTTCTTTCCTGGTTTTTGTATAATATTTTTTCTCTATCCCCAGGTCGATCAGGAAATTCATAAAGCGGCCGTAATTGTCAGCTTCATTCTTAACTTTTGTAAGGTATTCCTTATACTTCTCAAGGAACAGGTTAAGACCAAAATTTTTATGGAAATGATTATGAAGAGTACGCTGATAGGCATCAGGGATGGTGTCCAGAATAATCCTGCATTTTTCAATGATTTCTACTTTTACCGGCTTAAGCGGACGTTGCAACAAGTATTCACCATACGTACGGATTTGGTTACGTCCGCCTCCTTCAACCACGGTAGCAATCTGGAGCTTCTTGTTTTCCGAGTAAAAGTACTCCCTGGTACTGTCTTCAAACTCTTTGATCAGGTCATGATTGACTTTTTTAAGTGTGGCGGGATTTTTAACCATTTCAATTAAAGAAATATATGCTCCGAATTTGGAAAGAATATACTTATCTTTGATCACCTGCCGGGCAAACTCATCGAACTTAAACAGAATAATATCCTGATCGGGATTATTGGGTTCAGCCAGTTGTTCAGCCTTTAATTTTTCAAGCTCCTCCTCATATTCCCTCACTTTCTTTTCTATGGCAAGTCTGAATTTCTTCAGGTTTTCAGTATTGACCTTGTCAAGGATAAGTCTCAGGTTGAGCTGGGTATTGGCTAATGCGCCAAGTTTTTTTGTATGTACTTTATTTAGGGTATTGATGATGCCATTATGAAAACAAAAGATAAGACTGGTATTTGTGCTTCTTGACTCGGAGGAGTCATCAATAAAGATCATCCTGGTGAGGAACGGAAACCACTGAAAACGGTTGAATGGATTCTTCCTCATATTCTTTATCTTGACAGTAAAAATGCTCGTGGCATCTTTAAAAATTTGGTCATAAAGATTATCCGGAGTAGTGAATTCAATTACCTTAACCATTTCAGGACAAAAGACTTCTTTTGAAATGATTTCAATGGCTGTATCAGCTGTACCTGAAACAATGGTACGGATAAAACCGTTCAAACCCTTAAAATTCACGGTGGATTCAGTCCTGCTAAGGAAGTTTCCCTTTTCTGCCATGGATGTGTAATGAGTGGATTGGTTAACCATTTGATCCAGTACATCCAGCATATAGTTCCATTGGGCTTCCGCGACATCATCAACTACTCCGATTAAATCCCGGAACTTTCTGAGCTCCCTGACCTCATCACCCAACAGGATATTGTAAAGGAAATCCATGGTTTGTTTGGTAATTGGAGGGGTGCCGAGGGAGTAATCATGAGTGTTGAGAATGTTCCGGATTTGTTTTTTTGTTTTTTCATCAACCGATTCGGTATCCATAAGTTCATTTAGCTTATTATGGAATCTTCGCCTTTTAGCACTGTATTCATAGGCTTTTGAATTTTCGTGAGGAAAAAGCATTAACGATACATCCACGTATCCCGGTATCGCCTCTTTCAGTTCCAGGACATATTTATGGATCTCAGCCTGCTGTTTTGCAGGATCATCAGGTTCTTCGTAACATAACCTGACAAAGTTTTTCAGGCTTTCAAAGATCCTGTTTGGCATAAAATTTTCAGCCCGTTCACCCAATTGAGCGTAAAGATCGATAAATTCCCGGGCTTCGTCGTTTAATCTGGCTTTTAGTTCCCCCAATAACTGCATGATAATGTGGTTTTCAAGTAGGCAAAAATCGTCAAAAGTTAGTCATTAAGGAGTAATAAACAGAAATTAACAGGGATTTTTTTTTAACAATTTATACAATAAATGACACAGAGCTAATGAGTTGATGTTCAGGGATATTTTCACTCATCAATCTTCAATCTCCTCTAAAAACAACCGGCGATATGAAGATTAATCAAAAAAAAGGGCCGCCAACCGGCAGCCCTTGATCTATAATCAAATCAGAAATATAATGCACAATTCATTATAATGGATTCTGCACCATATTTTCATTGGCATCCATTTCAGCCTGAGGTATTAAGGATTGCCACATGTTGGCACCCGCTGGAACATCCCAAAGATTTCTAATAATGGATCCCTTATGGTTTGCACCATTTCTATCGAGTGGCAGATCTAAGCGTTTCAAGTCAAACCAGCGAAAACCCTCACCCCAGAGCTCAACACGGCGCTGTAACATGATCTCATCAATCAGGGCCGGTCCGGTATTCGTTGAGAGCGTATATGAAGCATCACGGACAACAGCCATAGTATAGAGGGCTGCTGCGGCATTGGCAAAATTTCCCTGGCGAGCTTCAGCTTCAGCTTCAATGAGATACATTTCGGAAATCCGCATATGAGGTACATCTACACGGCTATCTCCCGTACTTACCGATAAAAACTTTTGGTTCGTGTAAGGGAATCTTGCAGCGCTTGCTACTATTTCAACCCCGGAAGGAAGGTTAAGATGATCCCCTGTTGGATCCCATAATAATTTGCGAACATCCGTTGGAGAAATAGTATTGTATAAGAGTGAACTGATTGATCTTGGATTTTTTCTAATGGACGATGAGCTAAAGTTTCTTGAAACATAAGCTCCATAATTTCCCCATTTATCCGTTTGATCTTCAGTAAGATGGCTGGCCCACATAAATTCACCATTGGCTTCAGAACCAATCCTGAAGCCAAGAAAATAGGTTGCTGAATCCATTAAGGAGTAATCTGTTGTTCTGGCCAGTACAGCAAAAGATACTGCAGTTGAATAATTACCCATGGTAAGAGCAACTCTTGCTTTTAAACCTCTTCCAACGTCAACATTGAGATGTGATTTGTTAGTGCGTGGTTTACCATCCAGAAGAAGTATGGCAGCATCGATATCCTGATTGATTTGTGTATAAACAGCCTCAACCGTAGCGCGTGCCAGGCCCTCAGTTGTAGTCTCAGTCATTATGGGTATTCCAGGCTGCGTATTCCCACCGCCTGGGACATAACGCTTAGCCCACATCCGCACCAGGTTATAATGACAAACCGCCCTGTAGAGCAATGACTGTCCAATGATTATATCTTTTTCCTCCTGGCTGCCTGACGTATTTTCATCAATTCCATTAATCAGTACATTCGCATTGGCAATCCAGTCATAAAACATTAACCAGTCAGCCCTATTGTAAGAATTGGTTGCATCTCTATTAAGCCAGCGCACATAAGTAGTCCAGGTAGCAAAATTAAATACCATATCATCAGCCTTTTCGGCAATATGATAATACCAGGAGCCAATACCAACTCGTCCCTGGCTTCCATAACGTCGTTCATAAAATGTCCGATGAATCCCATTTAGGGATGCCATAGCAGTACCCGTAGAAGAAGTTACTCCAAAAGCAGAAACATTGTCTGTTGGATAGTTATCTAAAAATTCCTTTTCGCAAGCGGAAAAAATAAAACCCGCGGCAAAAATAAAAACTAAACTATATACGATCTTTCTCATAATTTATTAATATTAAAAATTAACATTTAGTCCTATTGTCATAACCCTGGAAGGCGTATAAACATTTGAGGTAGTGCCACTAAAATTCTGCTGCACATTCATTCCTTTCCTTGCATTCACCAAAAAGAGATTTTCTCCGCTCAGGTATACTCTTGTTCTGGAAATGCCTAATCTGTCAGTAATATTTGCAGGCAGATTGTATGAAAGAGTAGCATGCCTTAAATTCAGGAATGAGGCATCCGTTAACCAACGGGTAGATCCAGTATTAAAGTTGCTTGTTTGGGAGGCATCCATCCTGGGAACATCTGTTATATCGCCTGGTTTTTGCCACCGGTCAAGAATATCTACACTATAACCTGTACCATAGGTTCCGCAACTCATAGGGTAATTACCGTCATATACTAATCCGCCAACCTGATACGTAAACATCACGTTTAGATCAAATCCTTTATAACTTACAGTATTCGAAATCGAGCCAAAAAAATCCGGTATGGCAGTTCCGGCATACTTAAACCTGGCATTATTTTGATCTGTGGTTAAGGTATCAGAACCAATGATTCTCACAGTTTCAGTAACATCATCAGCGCGATAAAGGGCAGCTCCATCATCAGGATCTACACCATACCATTCTTTTCGCCAATAATCATAAATAGAACGTCCAACCATTAGTTTCTTGGTACCATCGATGATTTCTTCCTGGGGCAACTTGGTGAATTCATTTTTCAGTGTACTGAGGTTTGTACTGATATTCCATCTAAAATTTTGTGTTCTAACAGCATCAAAGGATAAGCTAATTTCAATACCCTGGTTAAACATAGTTCCAATATTTTCGGTTTTTGAATCCAAACCACTTGAAAGAGGTAAAGGAACATCAAAAAGTAAATTTTCCGAAACGCGATGATAAAATTCAATCGTCCCAAATAATTTGTTAAATAAACCAAATTCAAGACCAATATCAATAGCGTTATTAGATTCCCAAACAAGGGCATCGGCAGCAAGTTTAGCTTGAGTAATACCCATTTCCGACTGATTATTCCAACCCAAAGAATAGAGCGCCTGATAAGCATAATTATCTATACCTGCATCATTCCCAACCTGGCCATAGGAGGCTCTCAATTTCGCCATATTGATAAAGCTAATATTCTGAATGAATGTTTCCTGGTCCAATCTCCAGGCTAAACCTACAGACCAGAAATCCCCCCAACGATTATCCGGATGAAATTTAGAAGAACCATCTTTCCTGTAAGATGCAGAAAAGAAATATTTACTATCGAAATCATAGTTCACACGGCCAAAATAGCCTTCGGTAGTATATGTGTCCGTATAGGAGTCTGATCTTGTGATTGTTACAAAGTTAATGAGTTCGGTATTATTATCTGCAACTTGTGTGGTTCTTGCTCCTCTTAATCTATTGTATTGATATTCATAAGACTCATGGCCAAGTAGCACATCAAAATTATGATAGCCAAATACTTTGCCATAGTTCAGCAGTTGGTTAAAATTAACGGAAGTTCTCCGGTTATGCGTACGATACGCCCTACCACCCGGAGCGCCATCACCAATAAGTGGGTTATTATAAAAAGTATTATAATAAAAACGCTGGTCGAAACTCGCATTGGTTGTAAATTTAAAATCTTTCAGGAAAGTAATTTCCAAATAAGTTTTACCTCCAAGTGTGGAAGTTTCATCTTTATCTTCATCCCATCTAATTTCAGCAGGGACATGCCTCCCTGTACTTGCACCACCGGCACGGTGATCATAAATATCAAACTGTTTATTACCTTTATCATCTAATATATACTTACCGGTTGCCTCGTCAATTAGGTGAATGGGATAAATAGATCCTATTCCCCGGGTAAAACGAATTGGATTTACAAAAGTAGTGCTACTTCCAGTTTGTGCCCAATTTGATTTTCTGTTTGCAGCATTGACATTGAAACCGGTTTTAAGCCAATCTGTGGCTTGAAAATTTACCTTGGCACGTCCTGTAAAACGTGTGAGATCTGATTCTATTATAAAACCCTCCTCATTAAGGTATCCAATGGAAGCATAATAATCGGTTTTTTCGGTACCACCTCTGTAACTGATATCGTAATTTTGGCGATTACCGGTTCTCATAATATAATCCAACCAATCCAGATCCTCACCATAATCACCTAAATAACTGGCATTTGGGTTAATCTTGCCATCGGTCCCAACAATTAAGTTGTTAGGAACATCAAATGGGTTATATCCCAATTCACCGTAAATGTCGTCTGATGCATCCTGACTCGCAGTCGCTACATCAGCATCGGTATCAACACCAGGTATCGCATTACTATTTCTTAATGCTTCCCACATGATTGGATAATAATCGAAGGCATCAATTAACTCATACTCCGGTTGGGCCCGGGTAATAAGTCCAAAAGATGTGTTGACAGAAAGTTGACCTTCTCCAGCTTTTCCTTTTTTGGTTGTGATTAAAACAACACCATTGGAAGCCTTGTTCCCATAAAGCGATGTGGAAGCTGCATCTTTTAAGATGGTTATGCTTTCAATGTCATTTGGGTTAATGGCGCTAATAGAACCTGAATATTGTACACCATCTACAACATATAAAGGAGAATTTGATGCACTATAAGAGCCATAACCCCTAACACGAATAGCCTGAGATTCTCCCGGCTGTCCTTTAGCAGCAGTAACCTGAATTCCCGGGGCAGCTCCTTCAATTGCCGTAGTAACATTAGTTATGGGCCGAAGCTCAATTTTATTGCTGTTAATTTGTGCCGCAGAACCGGTAAAGGCACCTTTTTTCGCGGTTCCAAAGGCAGTAACAATTACTTCATCAATACCAAGTACATCAGTCTCCATTACCAGATCGATGCTACTTCTACCTTCAATTATCACCTCCTGGCTTTTCATACCCACGTAAGTAAAAATAAGTGTAGTAGCATTTTCAGGTACATTAAGGATGTACACCCCGTCAAAATTGGTTATGGTACCCAATGTAGTGCCCTTAACCATAACAGTAACACCAGGAATAGTTCCACCATCATCTGCAGAAGTCACCACCCCGGTCACTGTTCTATCCTGTGCTAACGCCTGAAAAGTAAACAGAGGCGCTATTACAAGAACTGTAATTACAATAAGAAGAAGTTTCTTCATAGTTCAAAATTTAGGTTAGTATTAAATAAATTAGGTTAAATTTTAGGGATAATTATTTTTCCTAATTGGAAAAGTTATACAATATACCTTCCCTTGGGCATACTATACAAGGCAGTATCTGTTCACTTATTATTGACCAACAAAGAATAAAATAAACAATACAATATTAAAGTAATTTTATCAATTTGGCAAAAAAAAGATGGTTAAGTTAAAGAAAAAAAATAGGGACAGCTTCCGATTTTCTGTTCAAATATTGGTGAAG
>JAUWBB010000138.1 GCA_030605195.1 Bacteroidota bacterium | reverse complement strand
TATGAAACCATCCCTTTCAGGTTAACGGGAAATATATCCTGCGTGTCACACGAGGACATAAGCGTAGCCGGCTTATTTGAGGTTGCCGGTGTATCTGAAACAAGAATATTTGTACCCTGTCCGGGCGAATTCAGGATTGTTACCGACCGGTGTGTACCGGATACTCTCGGTTTCAGTGATTTTCTTAGGGGGCATTTGCCTGCGGGAACATGGATAATGGTGTTTGACCCCTTTATATATGTTACAGCCCCGATAACGTGTTTTGATTGTACTGCAAAAGGTGGATATACCCAGGAACCCCCTTTCTGGGAAAAATAAACTCATGGAAATGATGCATCAGTTTAGCTGTAAAAATATTAATCCTTTTCTATACGCATTTATCCTGCTTACTTATTCCCTGTTTATGCAGGGTACTGCAACAGCACAACAGGATCAGACTTCCGGGCCGCTGCCTGCCGAAACTGTTTTATTATCTACCGACCGTTCATTATACCTGGCCGGCGAAATGATCTATCTCTCTGCAACTATTCTTGAATCTGACAATTATATGGTCTCAGATCTTAGCAAAATAATCCGCATTGAGTTAATGAGTAGTGAGGGCAAAACCGGGATACATAATACATTATGGTCAGATAACGGAACCATGGCTGGCATCATAAAACTTCCGAATAACCTCCCGACAGGATGGTATCGCCTGAGGGCATACACATCCTGGATGAGAAACCGCGGACCATCACTTTTCGCATACAGGGATTTACGGATTATCAATCCTGCCGATGCCGGCAGGCTGAACGAATATACCCTGAATGATACTCTTATGGTATCGATTATTGCAGGTAACGAAATAGCGCTTACCGGATCGTCAAACCATTGCGCGGTCAGAGGTGTAACCACGAGGGGAAGACCCGTAGCAGTACAAGGAGTACTCCTCTCATCACATAACGACACGGTGACTCACTTCTCAACCGGTGATACAGGATGGGGTACTCTTGACTGGACCCCGAAACCCGGTGCCGGCTACCATATTGTAATTGAATCAGATCCCGGAATACCGGTGGTTACAACAGTTCCACAACATTCTGATAATACTGTTTCTGTAACTATTTCAGATCCGTTACCTTCCGGTGATCACGCCGGAAGTAACAGGAACCTTGCGGTTACTCTCACCGGTAATATTCCCGAATCAGGTATAAAACTTCTTGTTCACCGTGTAAGCAGCTGGTACATGTTCAATGAGGCTAAACCCCTTAACAACAGGTTAACCTTTGTCATTCCGACAGCAGATCTGCCCGATGGTTTAATAGCATTCTCCTTTTTAAACAATGACAATACCACCCTGGCTTCAGCCCTCTGGCTTAAAGGCGATCCTTTTGCAGGCACAGGTACTGTCACAACAAAACCTGTCAGCGGTGAAAACAGCACAGACCTTCTGACAGAGTACAGAACAGGTGCCGGCAGTGTTGAAGGATACTATACCCTTACTACCCGAAGGTGTGAGCCGGTTGAAATTCCTGACCTGTTCATAGCTGCCATACCCGGATGGCACACTACCTGGGATATCCCCGCTGATAGGGCTGGAAGGGAAGGATGGCTGATAGCCAACGGGTATGAAAGTTCTGTGGCAGAATCATTCTTAAAAGACAGCCGAAGCAATCCTTCCGTACCATTGATCAACTTTCATGATATAACAGATACCAGGCAGTCCATGGCCGAATTTGTCCCTGAAAAAAGGGGAATTAAACTCAGCGGAACGGCAACCCTTGAGAATGGTACACCAACTGGTTTTCACATACTATCGCTTACCGGCCTTAACGATAATCTCTTTATAACTACCCGCACATTTTCTGACGGCAGGTTCCATTTTGCCATGCCCGGCAGAGAAGGTTCAAAGGACCTGCTTCTTTCACATACCATCAGACCAACTGAAAAAATGAGTATTTCGATAAGCCCTGAATTTGACCCGCGCCTTTCCGGACTACCACCAAAAAATATCTATCTTACAGATGCAGATAAAATATACGTTAACAGTCTGGTTGTTGACAGCTGGCTTGAGAATATCTATCGCGACACCTCTGTAAACATCCTTACTGTCGGCGAGCTGAAATCCACAGATAAGGGTATGTTCTACGGAAATCCTGACCGGGTAATATATATTGATGACTATATCAAACTACCGGATATGAGGGAGGTGATATTTGAAGTTGTACCTTTTGTTAATGTAAGAAGGGAGGGGGGTGACTTTTCATTGAGAGTAACCAGTGAACCTCCTTTCCCAAGAAATTATAACCCCCTGATCCTTATCGATGGAATTCCTCTCCTCCGCTTCAACCGTTTCCTGGAACTGCCTCCGGATCGTTTCGAAAGAATTGATATCATCAACTCAATCTATATTCATGGCAACCAGATTTTTGCCGGGGTGGTTAATTTTTTATCTGCAAATGGTGACATGGCAGGTCTTGACCTTCCGGAAGGATCACGTATCCTGTCACTTGACATACCCAGCCCTCCTCTTACCGGAGAACTTGTAACAAGCAGCCCCTATGTTTCAGATATCCCATCACTGGAGAGAACCTTGTCATACATACCACTTTCAAACCCTTCAGATGGATCACTATCGTATAACGGTAATCCGGCCAACGGAAGCTATATTACTGTTTTTACCGGTATTACCGGAGATGGTAAATGGGTCAATTCATCTTCGATATTTGATATCAGTGGATCTTATATCAGATGAAAACAGATCCGGCTCGCTATCCTCCCATAGAGTAGGCATCTGGTCATTAAACCTCTGAACAATAGCCATCATAACAGTTTTACGAAGGAACCTCGACTTGTTCTTTATCCTGTACCGCTGACAATAAATATTCAAAGCCCTCATCTCACTGTTATTTAACATTATGGTGAGGCGATTGCTTCTCTTTAGTTTTTCTTCTTTTATCTTAAGTCGTCTCAATACGGGCTCTTATGATAAACCGTTATAAAATTATGATTTAAACGGCTTTAAGACTTCTTAGCGGTGAATACTTATTAACAAAAATAAAATAGCCAGATCGTAACGATCTGGCTATCTGTAAATTATGTATTTATAACTTATAATATGCCGGTAGCATTCAGGTCATCAAATGCTTCCTTCAGGCGTTCTACGAATGCCAGTTCGCCCTTTCTGAGCCATAAAGTATCTTTGTAATAAACACCGCATGAAGAATATTATAATTGTGCTGAGTATAGTAGCCTTGTTTGGCTATTCCTTACCCGGTTATCCTCAGAAATTCACAGCCGGCCTCATGAGTGGTGTCAATTTTTCCAATCTGCATGGAGAACTCACAACAGGAAGATGGCAAGCCAAGCCAGGTCCTGTATCCGGTATATTTTTCAATTATTCATTTAAGGAATTACTTTCATTTCAAACAGAGTTGGATTATACAGCTTTATATTATGCTTATAAAAGATATCAGTATCAGCCAGGTAATAATTACCCTATTCCCTTTAAACAATATATAATTGATCAGTCACCGTCATGGGAAAAATGGGATTTCAGTTTTTATCGTATCCCAATATATGTGAAATTTACAACACCGACCCGTTTCCAATTCGAGCTGTCAGCAGGTGTTTACTTTTCGTTCTTAGGTAACTATGATTATAGCGGTGGAATCCCATACATTAACTATCCATGGTCATCTTCCGTTTATTTTTATCCGGAGTATAATCCGGAACCTTCAAAACATGATTTTGGATACTTTTTTTCAACGGGTGTTTCATATCCTTTGAATAAAAATTTCCGTGTATATCTAAACGGCCGGTATTTCTACGGCAGACGGGATTTCATAAAAACCGTCGATGGTAAAAATGGCGCAACCGAGCTAACCTTCGGAATAGGTTATTCCGGATTATTTAGGAAAAATAAAAAGCTCAACCCTGAAAATTCCGGTAAAGATACTCCGGAACAAAGAATGTTTTTAAAAGTCAGGGGAGGTTTGAATTTATCCCGAAATATAGGAGATCAACACAATAACAGTTATTCTTTCAGAAATGGGTTCTCAACAGGTATATCACTTGTTTACCTGTATAATGAGAATTCTTCCCTGCAAACTGATGTGTTATTTGAACGAAAGGGTTACAAAATGCAGGATTCGAGTGATTCCTACTTCAGGTATGTACCCGGTGATTATCCTATTGATGAGGTAGACACAAAGATTGATATTGATTATCTGCTAATTCCCCTGCTGTATAATGCCCGTTTTGGGAATCCGGTTTCAGTTTACTTCAATACGGGTCCATATGCAGGATTAAATCTGAATGCTCGTTGTACGGGAATAGCCATAAATGAGTACAGCAGCGATAATTGTTATACCTTAATTGAAACGCATGTATATGACGACATTGAAGGTTATATAAAAGATATTGATTGGGGATGGGTATTGGGTGGCGGAATACAGTTCCCTGTTTTTGGCAGGTATAAACTGGATATTGAATTCCGTTATAACTATGGATTGAAAAACATTTTCGACCCTTTGTATAACAATCAAATGGCTATCTTATATGAAGATAAAACTATTAAAAATGAATCGTTCAATTTGATGGTGGGTTTACAAATCCCTGTGTATTAGATAAAAAAATTTTGAATTTAATGGAAAGGCATTCAGATAGAGTCAGACTAAACAAATAACTGAAGTTATAACCGGATGAAAAAGCAGGTCATCCTATTTTGTATTGTAACGTTTATTTCGTCATGTGAAAAACATCCTGATCCTTCTTATCAAAAATTAGAAGATTATCGGTTTAGAAAATCAGGTTCGGATCAAAAGGCGTTCGCCTGCAATTATCTCAACGACAGCATAAGTGTTCAAATTGAAAACTCGATTACAAATTCCTATACGAAAGGATTGCTGGTTCAATTCAATGTAATGGCTGGTGGAGGTTCCATAGATCAATCAACTATTTTTACAGATGATAATGGCTTTGCTTACACATATTGGATGCTCGGGGAGGAAACATGCCGGCAATTAGTAAGGGCAAATGTGTTTGATTACACCGGTAAATTATTAAGCGAAATCGATTTCAGGGCTTTTGGCTTCAGGTTTAATACCTGGGATACTGTTACTACCGGACCCGATATACGTACAAAGGATATAGTTGCCGATACAATAAATAAACTGACTTTAATGACTACTAACAACACACTCTACAGGCAAGGAAATAACTATTTCGATTGGGATGAAGTCAAAGGAATCAATATGAAATCTCCACGAACCATAGAGATGGATAGTGAAGGTACATTATATCTTGGAAATTGGTATGGAGAACTGTTAAAAAGCTTTGATCAGGGAGAAACCTGGGTGGCTTGCACCAAGTCCTATACCGGATTATTACGGTTATTTTTTCTTAGTTGTATCATCCGATAATTATATTTGGGTTAATACTCCTGGTTATGCCTTGCATTGCTCAAGAGATGGAGGCTTCACATGGACATGCGATTCCACAGGCCTGGCACCCATGGAATTATTGGGTGATGTATTCCGGCTTACCAATGGCACCTTGCTCTTTCATTCCTTAAATTGCCACTTGTACAAATCGGAAGACGACGGCAAAACGTGGACAGCTATGGAAGCTCCCGAATTTTCTATAAAGTTGTATGTTACTGAAAACGATGAAATAATAATAATTAATCAGGATTACGGTTTTTCTATTTACAAATCGACTGATATGGGCGAAAATTATACCAGAAAATTCTCTGTTTGGCCGGAATTCGGAACCCTGATGGACCATATTTTTCATAAATACGGTGATATATATTATGTATTGCTTCCTGGTTATGGAATTTTAAAAACTCCTGATTTAGAAAATTTTGAGATTTATTGGCGCAATAATGCGTTAAACGATTTATTTATGGATCACAATGGGATGCTTATCGCCCGCGACTGGGAATGGGATAAAGTGTATTATCGAAAGAACAGTGAGTAAGCCTTTTTAGCTGCCGGATTATTGCGCCGTAAGCAACGCTACACTCCTGATTAGCAATAGCAGTTACTCCCAAAGGGATGCCTTTGGCAGGCACTTCTGTTAACCGTCTGTACTTTCTACAATAATCCAACCTCTCCGAGGTTCTTTTCGTCAGACGACTCAAGTTCGTCTGACGAATACTAATCACCTGGGATATATCACCGTGATGTGTCCGTTTTTTTCAATTGTCTCACCGTCATAGGGGGTTATTCTCAGAAAATATATATAAATTCCCTCAGGCGCGGATTTATTACGAACCTTACCATCCCAGCTTTCCCAAGGATCTTTAGTCTCGAAAACTTTGTTACCCCACCGGCTACGGATAACAAAAAGATAATCTTTTGGCGTGAATGAGAATCTCGGACGGATAGTTTCGTTTTCACCATCTCCGTTCGGGGTAAACGCGTTTGGCATAAAAACGTTTGGACTGAGTATTACACAGGAAGTATTTGATTTACTTCGTGCTTTTATACCGTACGGATTCGTGTCTCCTTCAATTGCTTCAACAAAATAACAAAACTTCCTGTCGGTAACTGTATAAAGAAATTCTTCGATATTGTCAGACCAGGTTGAGTCAGATCCGTATAGGATAATATTCAAGTCAGCCATGCCATTTCCGGGCAATCGAGATACCTGGTATTCATTTATTCCTCCGAGCCAATCTGGATAAGGTGTCCAGGACAGCGTATTTATTCTATCCTGATTCGACACCGTGAGGACAATATTCCCGGCAAGATTTGACTGTTGAACCATTTTGTTGCATACGTTCATCGCGAAAAGCCGGTAATAATGGTTTTGGTTTAAATCCTGTTCCTGGTCAATATATTCTATTTTATTGGATATAATATTCTGGAAATCAGCAATGGTATCGAAGGGTCCCATTTTGTCTTTACTACGCAATAGTTTAAAGTTTTTAATTTCGGAAGCAGGATCAACGGTAAACGACAGGCTGATCTCATTTTCTCCCGAAACGGTTGCATAATCGGCGTTGATGTATTCCGGTATCCTTTCCATTTGAGTGTATTCACATGTCATATTCGATGTAGATTTCTTTATGCCATCAGTATGGACCGCCTCAACATAATAACAATATTCGGTATGTGCCTGAATATCGGATTGGATAAATTGACTGTCAGAAGGTGAAATCTGTTGCAGGATTTTAAAGTTGTCTTCTTCAATCCTCTGGTATATAATATAACTATCGATGCTATCATTCCAGCCTATATATGGAGTCCAGGAAATGTTTACCAACGCCTGACAGGAATCAAATTCAGCATTACAAAAGATTGTACTATGGGGATCGGTCAGGGCACTAATGTTGTCAGCAGAATCCCAGGCAGCAATTACATACGATTCTGAAAAAACAGATGCATTTGATGATGTGTTTTCATAGAGAGTCACTTCGGAGTCCCAGATGGTATCGATGGCAATCCAACTGTTATTTTTATCGATGTAGATGATATAGGCTTCTACATCAGGTGAAGAACTCAGAGTCCAATGAAGTAAGGTGTGTCCCGAAAAAGGATCAACACTAATCCGTTCCAAGGCAGGGCTTTCAGGAGGCTCCTCGTCCTGGGAATAAATTTCGAATGAGAACAGAATAAGCGCCGGAATGGTAAAAATAATATATTTAATCAGGTGAATTTTCATTTCTTTCCTCCT
>JAUWBB010000198.1 GCA_030605195.1 Bacteroidota bacterium | reverse complement strand
CTTCGAAAATATTATATGCCTGACATTCAGTATATAAGGATTTTAAAAAAGTGAAATATCGCCTAAAAAAAGATGTTTTTTATAGATTTTTGACCAAAAATTTTCAACTTGGGTTAAACGGAAAAGTTGAAAGATCACATCTTACCGATAAACAAGAGTTCTACCAGCTACTTGATTATACTAACGATGTGAACCTAAGAGAAAAAATCAAAGAATGGGAAGATTTTTATAACTTTAACAGACCTCATAAATCGCATGGAGGACTAACTCCTTATGAAGTTTTTAGAGCAAAAATGAATATTGAAATCCAAAGTCAACCTTAGTCCGAAGTATCACAGTCCGAAGTATCACATTTTGGTCTGTACCCGAAAAATATGGAGCTTCTGTTCCTGTTGACAATGCGTTCATAGTTTATTTGTTATTTTTGTTTCAATAACTCCACATTACAGGTAATGGTAATTTCCTCACCAATCAACAACCCGCCTGAATCCAATACGGAATTGTATTTCAAACCAAAATCAGTTCTATCAATTACCCCTGTAATCTTAAATCCCGCTTTTACATTTTCGTAAGGGTCTGTTACCGTACCACCGTATTTCACATCTAACGTTACCGTTTTAGTAACTCCATGCATAGTTAGGTCGCCTGTTAATTTGTATTGATTCTTTCCGGCTTCGGTCATTAACTTGCTTTTAAATGTGATTTTGGGGTATTTTGCAGCATCAAAGAAATCAGCCGACTGCAAATGCCCATCTCTATTCTCATTATCTGTGTCAATACTTTTAACATCAATTGAAAAATCAATTTTTGCATCCGAAAAATCTGCTTTATCAGCCAACACTGATCCTTCATAATCCTGAAATTGCCCGGTAACTTCCGAAATTACCATATGGGCAACATCAAATTGAATCTTTGAATGAACCTTATCAAAAGTCCATTTTGTTTTTTGTGCCGTTACGGAAAACATCGCCAGCAAAAACACGACTAAGATTGCGGTTAATTTTTTCATCATTTTATTATTTTCAAAGGTTAATAAATAAAGTTTTCATCTGCCAATATATTAAATATTTGTTTAAACAATAAAACTTTAAACAAATAAATAAAAAATCTTCCTCTATACACCTTTAAACATTTTCTTTTCGCACAACATTGATCAAGCTCCCTTCTAAAACCATCGCGACTTGCCTTGGTGTTAACGATTGCTGCATTTTATAAGCTTCGTTTTTAGATCGGTTTGTGACAATTATGTTTTTTCCATTTTGGATGGCTTTGCGGACATTTTCAATCACCATCACATCATCCTGTTCAATTTTATTCCAATCTTTCTGGTCGACAAATTCAAGCGGCAGAATGCCAAAATTAGCCAAATTTTGAAAATGAATACGGGCAAAGTTTATGGCGATCACTACTTTTACACCCAGGTAACGGGGGGCCAACGCAGCATGTTCCCGGCTCGATCCCTGGCCGTAATTCTTGCCACCGACAATAACCGAGCCTGTTTTACGATATTTTATAGCTCTCTTATAGTAAGTTGGATCAACCTGATTGAATACAAATTTGCTGATCTCAGGAATATTGCTGCGAAAAGGAAGTACCTGACTTCCTGCAGGCATGATTTCGTCCGTTGAAATATCATTGCCGACTTTTTGCAGGACAGGTCCCTTTAGAATATCCGGTAAGGAATAAAATAGTGGGAGTGGTTGTATGTTCGGTCCTTTTTCCAATTCAATTTCTTCATCTTCCTCGATCGGTGGAACCAGCATTTGAGTATTAATGTTGATTGTTTCCGGCTCGGTGAATTCCGGATAATCCATATCTAATGTCCGGGGATCTGTAATAACTCCGGTTATAGCAGAGGCTGTGGCAGTTTCCGGGCTGCATAGATAGACTTGATCTTCCTTGGTTCCGGAGCGTCCCGGGAAATTCCGGGGCACCGTCCGCAGACTGATTCGGTCGGTAGCAGGGGCTTGCCCCATACCGATACAGCCATTACAGCCTGCCTGATGGATACGCCCGCCGGCTCTCACCAATTTTGATAGCAGGCCCCGTTCAATTAAAGTCTCCATAATTTGACGCGAGGTGGGATTGATATCAAAAGATACCCTATCGTGAATTTGTTCCTCACTCACCATTAACGCTGGTACTGCAAAATCACGCAGACCGGGATTCGCAGATGAGCCAATCATGGCCTGGTAAATCTCCCGTCCGACAACTTCACTGACCGGGACCACATTACCAGGACTGCTGGGACAGGCAATGAGCGGTTCCAATTCGGAGAGATTAATTTCCTCATATTCATCATATTCCGCATCACTGTCGGCTGTAATTTCATCCCAATCTTTTCCACGACCTTGACTCTTTAGAAATTTATAAACTGTTTCATCAGACGGGAATACAGTGGTAGTAGCACCAAGTTCGGCACCCATATTAGCAATCACATGGCGATCCATAGCCGTCAGATATTTTAAACCCGGCCCATAGTATTCGATAATTTTGCCGATGCCCCTATCCACATCATGACGGCGTAACAGCTCCAGGATCACATCTTTGGCGCTTACCCAATCTGACAGGGAGCCGTTAAGTTTTACCCCCCAGGTTTTGGGCATTTTAACATAAAACGGCTTTCCGGCCAGGGCCATGGCCACTTCCAAGCCGCCAGCGCCAATAGCAAGCATCCCCAACGATCCGGCGGCACAAGTATGGCTATCAGATCCTAACAAAGTTTTTCCGGGAATCCCGAAGCGCTCCATATGCACCGGATGGCTGACCCCGTTGCCGGGACGGCTGTACCACACACCGTATTTTTTACAGGCGCTGCGAAGAAAGAGATGATCGTCGGCATTTTTAAAATCGCTCTGCACGAGGTTGTGGTCAACATATTGAGCAGATAGTTCCGTTTTTACCCTTGGTATTTTCATCGCCTCAAATTCCAGCATAACCATAGTACCGGTGGCATCTTGGGTGAGTGTCTGGTCTATTTTGATTCCAATTTCTTTGCCTGGGATCATTTTACCTTCAACTAAGTGATTTTCTATGAGATTTTGAGTGACATTCTTACCCATAAAATTTTTCCTTTTTGTTTTTCGTTAATAGTATGTCAATTTTGAATCGAGAACATTTAAAAAAAATATTAAAATAATAAAATAATTCTAACTTATTTTATTGGTGTAACTAACCAAGGTACCAATAAAGAAACTGATTTTCATACGTACATGATTAACATAGTAAAAATACATTTCCGTCTCGGCAAAGAGATAAAAAAGGCTTTAAATGATATAGGATTCTAAAGAGAATAACATTGTTTCTTCGTAAATTTCATTGTTAAACACATAACGAAAAGCTCAGCCGCGCGGGAAACGCGTCGGCTGGAGCGACGGGTTAGGGCTCGATTAAATTCATCCTTTATATTTGATGAAAGTCCCCTGCTTATACTCCTCAAAAGCGATTCGTAATTCTTCGTGGGTATTCATGACTATGGGACCATACCACGCGACGGGTTCACCAATGGGCTTGCCGGAAATTAGGAGGAATCTCACTTTATGCTCCTCGGTAAAGACCTTTATTTCGCTACCGTCATCGAATAGAATAGTCGTCCCGTTGCCGACAAATGGATCGCGCTGAATGTCAAAGTAGTTTCTTCCTTCCACTTCGTAAGTGAAATGATTTTTCTCCCTGCAGAAATATCCCTGGCCGTCGATTATGTAAGCAAAGACCGTATGGCCCTGTTTTGTGGGGTGTATGAATTCTGAATTTGCAGGAACTGTAACGTCGATATACTCAGGATCAATTACAATATCCTGTACCGGACCTTTAATGCCGGATACTTCACCGGAAATGATTTTGATGGCCGTATCATTGGGGAGTTTGAGTTCTGGTATTTGTTCGTTCGCTACGTCTCGATACCGTGGATCCATCATCTTTTCCCTGGACGGAAGATTGGCCCAGAGCTGAAATCCGTACATTTTTCCGTTTTTATCACCTTTTGGCATTTCCTGGTGGATGATCCCACTTCCGGCGGTCATCCACTGTACATCTCCCGAGCTAATAATTCCTTTGTTTCCAAGACTGTCACCGTGTTCTACGTCTCCGTCCAGAACATAGGTGATTGTTTCGATCCCGCGATGAGGATGCCAAGGGAAACCTTTTACGTAGTGGTCTGGATTATCAGAACGGAAATCATCAAGAAGCAGAAAAGGATCGAACACGGGCACTTCACTGAATCCAAAAGCCCTTTTCAGGTGAACGCCAGCACCTTCAATCGTTGGCTTGCTCTTGAGGACTTTCCGGATTTTTCTAATTGCAGGCATCTAAGTATTCCTCCTTTATGAAACCCTAACCTGGGTTTATCTGTACTAATAAAATTACGATTACAGCTTATTAAACCAGATTAGTCCATTTATTATTTTATTATCAAATTTAGCAAAATTATTGCTTATAAATATTTGCTAATATAAACTTAGTTATTCTTATGTTATATTATGCGGCTGATATTAGCCGCATAATATGAATATTAATCCATGTTGACAGTGTTTATTATTCCAAGCCCGCCTTTGTTTGTTACATGAGTATAAACCATAGTTGTCCTTACATCTTATTCTAAAAAACGTATAATAATTCGGACTTCAGTTGACACTTTTTTAGTTTTATATTAGCTAATTTAAGTGTTAAAAAATGACCGTTAAAGAAAAAAGAGACATTAAAAGAAAACTTGATGTATTTAACTACGCTAAGAAAATAGGCAACATTAAAAAGGCTTGTAGGTACTATGGTATATCTAGATCTGTTTATTATGTTTGGGTAGAAAGGTATAGACATCATGGAGAAGCAGGATTGATCAATAAAAAACCATGCCCTGAAAATCTTAAATTAAGAACACCTAAACATATTGAGGAAAAGGTCATTTATCCAAGAAAAAAGTATCATTTTGGCCCCGAACGGATCTATATGTATCTAAAACGCTTTCATGATATCCAAACCACAGAAAGTAGCGTTTATAGGATCTTAAGAAGAAATAGTATCAGTCGGTTGCCTGCAAATACTAAAAAACGGTCTCCCGGGCCAAAAATCAAACTTTACGAAAAACAAACTCCTGGGCATCACGTCCTTAAATGTAAGCCATTGAAGATCAATGATCTGCAAAAGCTTTCTTATTGTGGTTGACGATTAAGTTGACGGTTTTTTAATTCCGTCGGATTATTTTTTAAAATCATTGATTTTACATTATTTTTAGTGTAGAAATTTGGGAGTTCTAACTCTATTTATCAATACTTCGGTTTTTGGGGAAGCTTTCAAATCGATCGTCGAAGAAAGAAATATTCAATAGAAAAAATTATAATCAACAATAACTTTTAAGTATAAAAAGTATCTCTTAACTTTATGTCTGATTTAGTATCAATTTATATGACGACACTCAATTATAAACGCCGGTTTTTGACTAAAAACAGATCGTAATGGATAATAATGAAAAACAAAAAATCCGGGAATTTGAAAACCAGGAATGGCTGGATTCACTGGATTATATCATACAAAATAAGAGCCCTAAAAGGGTTCAGGAAATATTGGAGATCCTGCATAAAAGAGCCGTGGAGGCTGGCGTTGATCCTAACTTGTGTGAAAACACACCTTATATTAATACCATTTCTCCCGAGGATGAAACTTCCTACCCCGGAGACAGGAAACTGGAACGAAAGATCAAAAGCCTGATTCGCTGGAATGCCATGGCAATGGTAGTTCAGGCCAATAAAAAAAAAGACGGCATAGGAGGGCATATTTCCACCTATGCTTCCTGTGCCACTTTATTTGAAGTAGGATTTAACCATTTTTTTAAAGGTGGAGATGGTGCAGATCCGGCAGACATCATTTTCTTTCAGGGACATGCAGCCCCCGGGGTATATGCCAGGTCCTTTCTGGAAGGAAGGTTGAGCGAGGAACAACTCGAGAATTTTCGAAGGGAGTTAACATCTGGTGGAGGTCTGTCATCCTATCCCCATCCACGGTTAATGAAAGATTACTGGCGATTTCCAACGGTATCCATGGGCCTGTCTCCCATTATGGCCATATATCAGGCACGTTTTAACAAATACCTGCAGGATAAAGGATTGCTGGATGTATCGGATCAAAAAGTTTGGGCCTTTCTAGGTGATGGCGAAATGGACGAACCCGAATCGATGGGTGCCCTGACCCTTGCAGCACGTGAAGAGCTTGATAACCTGATTTTTGTGGTGAACTGTAATTTGCAGCGGCTGGATGGACCCGTCAGGGGGAA
>JAUWBB010000104.1 GCA_030605195.1 Bacteroidota bacterium | reverse complement strand
CTCTGAATCTTATTAATTATGCTTAATAAAAGATTTCATAAATGCTTGTTATCCAAAATTATACATTTTTCTGTTTTGGCAGAACAAATGCTCTATATTAGTTATTGGACAGTCTGACGGTGGAGCTAAGTGGCTGGGTTTCGCTTGCCACCGATGCTAATTGTTTGTTCAAATCTAATTCCGAATAAAAGGATTAAATACCTATTCCATAAACCCAGTCACACTTCAGCGATATGTTATACTGCAATTCAACTGGACGGTAGCTAAATCCAGGTGGGATTTACACCATAGCCTTCCCTTATATATTCCATTTGTGCGAATTCAGCATCGATTCCTGCAGTCTTGACTTGGTTTATTATCTGTTTCACACGATCCTTGTCCATATTTGCGCCAAATACGACTTCTCTTATTGTATCCACTGGTACCTCGAAAAGCTGGTCACCTACTTGTTTGATCATTCGGACTTCTTGCTCGTATGCCCAGCATGTCGGCTTTGTGATTACAGCTGCCATTGCAAGTTCATCTGGCGTAAAACGAGCTAGTGATGGAGCTACGTCTTCGTATCGCACGTCTAGCAAAAATCGCTGTTTGATTCCTTTATCACCGCCGAAAAACGGATTGGTGGCATCGTATCCTATTGCAAATCCTCTATGACTGTTAGCGTAGTGCGACCATAGTAAGGGGTTGGTTAACGAGCGACAAAAACACGTCACCCCTGCATTCTTGAATTCTGCTTGCTTTTCAGGATAACCGTTGAGCGCATTAAGTGCAGCAAACTCGAATGGGTCGTTTATCGTTTGTATTTTTGCCGAGTAGAGTTGCTTGGCAGTCAGGGTATCTGCGTCGCGTGGCTGCTTGTCCGGTCGATAGTGGTAAACGTTATAAGTTTTGAACATTGGTTAATAAAGCATTAATGTATTCTGATACATTTTGATTACAGTATAACATATTATTCTACTGCCAATATACGCATAAAACTTCTAATTTTCAATAAAATATGGAAGAATGGAATGATGGAAGAATGGAATGGTGGAATGGTGGAAGAATGGAATGGTGGAAGAATGTCCTGAATGGAGGAGGCGCTGGAAGGTTACTTATTTTAGCCGTGCCACGGTTGGAACCGTGACACGGTTTTGAGTTTGAACAGCGGTATGGCTGAGTATTTTCTTATCTTATGTTCTGCAGGTTTCCTCTTCCATCTTCAAAAGGGTACAGTACGGCCCCTCAGGCAATATTGCCAGTGTCTTGTCACAGTCTAAGACATCTGTCTAAAAATGCCTGTACTGCTTGCCGGATGGCGAACTGACATCGTTTACACAGAGCCCACCCACCACATCAGAGCTAAGATGCCCGGTTGCGAAATACAGGTTCCTTAATCCTGTCTTCTTCAATACGCGTGTTTGCATCTGGAATTGCCACTGGTCTTTCCGGAATTGGGCTCCAGCCCGAATGTCTTCAAGAAAGTCCTGCCAGCGCCGGGAGTACTCCTGGTGTCCAGCGTCAACAGTTCTGAATCTTCATCCGCACGATGATCAAGAATCCGGTACCTCTTGCAAATGTCTGCGCCGAACATCCTGTGCCGTTCTTCCTGTGTGCTTGAACGATGCATTCCTGTTGCGATCAGAATGACGATTTCCTGAGTTGAAACACCGGCTGCCTCAATTTCGGCTATCATTGCACCGAGGAATTCAGAGTAAGGAATAGGTCTTGTCACATCTGAAACGACAATTACAACGTCACCGTGACGGCGTTTCTTCAACGCATCCTTAAGAGGTTGCGCATCAAGCGGTTCTCTCAGGGCTATAAGGACAATCTCGCTTGGCGAAATACGCGGTTCCTGATAGGATGATTTGTACACCGTCGCATCATCAGGCACTTCGATTTCCAGTACTTCGGTATCATACAACAATTCCGTCTTCATTTAACTCTTATTTGTTTGTAATATCCACAGAAGAAGGTGAAAGTTCACCGGAGTAAACCGGAAATTCCAATTAATCAAACCCGATATCCGATAGCTATCGGGTATCGGTTCTAATAATTTACCCAGCGAAATAATGCTTCGCATTAAATTTTCGATTTATTTCACGGGGTGAACCTTAGCCTTATTCCACAATCATTCAAATTTAACAGTTTCATTTGAATAGTATTAACCTTTTTAATTACTTTGCAAAACTGTGTTCTTAAATTCGGGAATTACTTTCCCACTTTTTGGGGGCCCAATTATGATTGGATACAAGGTAAGCTTTTTTTAAAATCAAAAAAATAATAAAAATGAAACGATCCGCTTTAAAAACCATCATTCTTTTAATCTTGATATTTGTGAGTTGTAATTCCTGGCTATACTCCCAGTCAGCAGTAAATAAGGATATCAGTCCGGAAAAACAGAGCGTACTGGATTATTTGAATCAACCGGAAATCATAAAAAAATTCGGTAAAATTTCCGATGCCATTTGGTCTTATGCCGAATTAGGACTGCAGGAGTTCAGATCATCAAAGTTGTTATCGGAAACCCTTGAGGAAGCCGGATTTCAGGTAGAAAGAGGGTTAGCCGGTATGCCAACTTGTTTTGTGGCTTCCTACGGATCGGGAAAACCGGTAATTGGTTTACTTGGTGAGTTCGATGCCCTACCAATGCTCTCGCAAAAAGGCAGGGTTCCAAAGCAGGACCCGCTCATTGAAGGTGCACCGGGCCATGGCTGCGGGCATAATACCATGTGTACTGCAACGGCTGCTGCTGCTATTGCAATTAAACAGGCGATGGATGCATACAATATCAAGGGAACATTAAAAGTATTTGGTTCACCTGCTGAAGAAACCCTGATTAGCCGGCCTTACATGATCAGAGCAGGGTTGTTCAAAAACGTAGAGGCTGTGATCGATAACCATAGCAGCAGTCGTTTCGGAACATCCTATGGTCGCGGTGGTAACGCCGTATTTTCAACCATCTTTACTTTTAATGGCAAAACAGCACATAGTGCAGGTTCTCCATGGACCGGCCGCAGCGCTTTAGACGCAGTTGAACTCATGAATATAGCGACGAATTATCTTCGTGAACATTTGCACTATACATACCGGATGCACTATGTGATCCTGGAAGGTGGTGAAGCTCCTAATGTGGTACCCGACAGGGCAAGTGTATGGTATTACGTCAGGAATACCGATGAACGGGTAGAAGATATGTACGAAAGAGTGATCGATTGTGCCAAAGCTGCCGCATTGGCAACCGGAACAGAATTGGTTGAAATCAGATGCCTTACCGCTATACATCAGAGACATGCGAACAAAGCTGCAGCTGAGCTGTATCAGAAGAATATTGAACTGGCCGGTATGCCGGTATGGACTGAAGAAGAACACGCCTTTGCAAAAGCTCTTCAGAAAGAGCTGGGTAAAGAAGAAAAAGGTATGCCCGAAAAAACGGATTCATTAAGGGCCCCATCCAGTGTATTTGTTGGGGGAGGTTCATCCGACGTGGGAGATGTATCTCTTATTACTCCCACGGCTACAATACGATTTCCCGGAGGAGTACCGGGTGCTATCGGCCATCATTGGTCGGCTGTGGCATGCAATTACGGGTCAACTGCCTGGAAAGGGCTAAATGCCGGAGCTAAAGCAATTGCTGCATCGGCTATAGACCTCCTCACCAAACCTGAAGAACTTAAAAAGCTCAGTGATGAATTCGAAGAGTATTCAAAAAAACATCCCTACAAACCTTTCCTTCCTGAAGATGCAATACTACCTCTTGATCTGAACAGAGAATTGATGAAAAAATGGAGACCTTTGATGGAACCAACCTTCTCGTACCCCGATTCCATCTCGGATTATGAGTAGATTTAAGATTTTGTGAACTTAGCCCTGATGGCTATCGGGGCGATCTCATGAACGAAGTGAATAACTGATCTCACGATCCGCCGGCGGAGAGTAACCGATATCATAGTGAAGATAATTAACCGGATATCAACCACAGGCAGGTCTCCTAGTCGTTTTTCAGAAGCTATTTCAAATTATTTAAAAAAGCATGAAATATCAATAAAAAAAAAATTAACCGGAGAGTAAAAGAAAATGCAAATATTAATATTTCTGGGTCGTATCCCAATTTTCCGGTATGAATGTGCAAACCGCACTGAAGAGCCACACGGTTGCTACATTGTTTCAAGGATTAACAGCAATTTCGGTAATCGCCATGATGAGTCTTATCTTGCTTTAAAAAATAACGCGGAATTAATACGCCTGTAAATCAAATCTATTTTTCAATTATATAAATTCCAGTTCCGGTGCCGACCCAAATTCTATCTTGTAAATCAGTTTCAATTGCAAATGCATCTTCGAAGGGACAATCAGGTTCGTTATAGTACCATTTTTCTCCATTAAAAACAGCAAGTTCTACTTCATTAGATATGAGAGATGCCCAAATGTTTCCTTCTAAATCTGTATTCACAACTCCTACATAACCTAATGAATTTCCATATTCATCAACAGGATTATTAATGGTGCATTTATACCCGTCAAATTGAATGATATTTGGCCTTGTAATATCCCACATACTTGACAATCCATAGTCAAGTGAAGCAATAAGAATATTGTTTCTGCCAATTGCAAGATTTCCAAAATAATATGGCCTAAAACCAATAGCAGAATCATCATAGATTGTCCATTCTCCATTCCTGATTTTTACCATACATGCATTATTCACGATTTCACTCATTGCTAACCAAACATTATTGTTGTTATCAACAACTATATCTTTTACTGAATTAGCAGGGAGTAGTGAATTTTCCGGAGTATAGGATTTCCATGTTGTTCCATCAAAGGACATAAGACCTCCTTGTTTAAATCTGCAAGAGGCTAACCAAATAATATTATTTTTATCAATACCAATCGACCAGACAATATCTTCTAATAAGGGTGAATTTTGCGTATTAAAAAATTCAAAAGTTGTTCCATCAAACTTTATTAAACCGTTTGTTCCCAGCCAGATATTATCATAATTGTCAATTTTTATATCCCATATCACAACGCTATCCGGAATTGCAGAATTTTCAGAGTTATAAATTGTAGTTTGTCCATCATTATATTTTATCATTCCCTGTTTAAATGTGCCAATCCAGGCATTTCCCTTACTATCAAAGTCAATAGACGTTATAAAATAGTCTGGCAATATATGTTCTGAAATTTGAAATTCAATTTCCTTGAAAATTACCTGTTCTTTATTACAACTTATGATAAACAGGAAAATTAATGTAATGATAAAGGGCAGGTATAATCTATTCATCTTTATTTCATATTTTTGGAGGCTCCAATAACAAGATGATATTTAGTTAAGAATGGTTGCGTATATAGAGTTATTTTTTTACTGGTTATTCTAAAAACGTATTACATGAACGACTTTGGAAAGTCGTTTCACAATCAATTTACTCGTACCCCGAACTGGAGTCGGAGCACTAGTATCAGGTAATGTTTTCTAAATTAGTTATACATTTGTTAAATCAAAATAAAACAGCAATGATTATTAAACAATTAAAAAGAATTATTCTTTTCCCGGTTCTCGGATTAGGAATAATGGCAATCACCGGATCTCAACCACCGGTAAATATGGGACAGGACGATCGTCCCAACATTTTATGGATCGTCAGCGAAGATAACAGTCCCTTTCTGGGTTGTTATGGGGATGAATTTGCCACCACGCCAAATCTTGACAAGCTGGCATCAGAAGGGATCCTGTATACGAATGCCTTTGCCAACGCCCCGGTTTGTGCCCCAACACGTTCAACCATCATTTCCGGTATGTATGCTTCCAGTCTGGGGACAGAACACATGCGCAGTACATATCCGATCCCCCCGGAGATAAAATTTTTCCCCCGGTATCTGCGTGAAGCGGGTTATTATTGCACCAATAATGCAAAGGAAGACTACAATATGCCGAAACCTGAAGGTGTTTGGGATGAATCGAGCAGAAAGGCACATTATAAAAACCGTGAAAAAGGCCAACCCTTTTTCAGCATTTTCAATATAGGGGCAAGTCATGAAAGCTCGATCCACAGACGTATCGAAAAGACACGGCATGATCCGTTAAAGGTATTTTTGCCACCTTACCATCCTGACACACCTGATATCCGTCACGACTGGGCACAATATTACGATAAGATTGAAGCCATGGATTCAATCGTCGGTCAATTTCTTGAAAAATTGGAAAAAGACGGACTTGCTGAAAACACCATAGTATTTTATTATTCTGATCACGGGGGCGTTTTGCCAAGAAGCAAAAGATTCTTATATGATTCGGGAACCCGGGTTCCGTTTATTATTCGCTTTCCGAAAAAATATCAACATCTTGCTCCAGGTAAACCGGGTACAAAAACCGGCCGTGTCATCAGTTTTGTCGATCTGGCTCCCACCATTTTAAGCCTTGCAGGAATAAAAATTCCGGATCATATGCAGGGAGATTCTTTTTCAGGAAAGCAACAATCAGAACCCGGTCCATACGCTTTTCTTTTCCGCGGGAGAATGGATGAACGGTACGACATGATGAGGGCGGTCAGGGATAAACAATTTAAATACATCCGTAATTATATGCCTCACCGTATCTATGCCCAGCATCTGGATTACCTGTGGAAAGCAGCTGCAACCCGGTCATGGGAAGAAGCTTACAAAGATGGAAAGTGTAATGCAACACAACGGATTTTCTGGGAAACAAAACCAACAGAAGAATTATATAACATAGCGGTCGATCCATTCGAAGTAAATAACCTTGCAAAGAACCCGGAATACAAGGAAACTTTGGACAGAATGCAACTTGCACTAAAAAACCATACCTTGGAAATTCACGATATCGGTTTTATCCCTGAAGGTGAATTTATGTCGCGCTTTGAAGGGACAACAGCCTATACGGCTGTCCGCAAACCAGGCTTTCTTCTGGAAAGAATAATAGAAACTGCAGAAATAGCCTCTGAAAAATCCAAAGATTTTATTCCGGAACTGATGAACCGCCTTAAGGATAAGGATAGCGCAGTACGGTACTGGGCAGCCACCGGATTTGTTATTCTGGGAGAAAGAATTGATCCGGCAGTCGGGATCCTAAGTAACTGTCTGAAAGATCCTTCAGCAGAAGTTCGCATTGCGGCCGCTGAAGCTTTATGTGTAATGGGCGAAACAGAAAAAGGCTTGCCTCAGTTCATTAGCGAACTGCAAAATAAAAATACTAAAGTGAGTCTCCATGCCATAAACGTCTTACAGTGTCTTGGAGAGCAAGCACGTCCGGCACTTGAGGAATTAACCCAGCTTCGAGAAAACAATAAAGACAATTACATTCAGCTGGCTGCCGGGTATGCTATTGAAAGTCTGACAAAAATTGAACAATAGATTGAATCAAATAGTTAAATTCTGTTGCTGGTTGTTCGGGTGCTGGATGTCCCGAAAATAAACAAATCTTTGATTTGTAGTTACACCGCTTCATTTTAACTACTCTTTTACCCCCGGCTATGCCCGGGGCTATTGTTGTTCAACCTTTTCATGGTCATTCTTAAAAAATAAAAGGAAATATCCGTCGGACCGCTTTGAGCGGTCCGACGGATAAAAAAAACCTGTTATGGACTTTTTAAAAATATATTTTTCCGGGTCGATTCGTGGTGGCAGGAAAGATGCCATTATTTACCGCCAGATCATAAAATACCTTAAAAGTTTTGGAACTGTTCTCACCGAGCATGTAGGGGATAATTACACTGCCGATTTCGGTGAAGCCGGGTTTGATGATTCTTATATCCATAACAGGGATATTGATAAGCTGCTGGCTTCCGATGTAGTGATCGCGGAAGTATCCACTCCATCGTTAGGTGTAGGATACGAAATAGGCATGGCTGTGGAACATCACAAACCTGTGCTTTGTTTGTACCGGCAACAAAAAGGTAAAAAAATATCGGCTATGATAGCAGGTTGTAAAGAATTAACGGTTGTTGAATACAATAATACGGACGAAACGAAAAAGATTATTGAGGAATTTCTGGAGCAAATTGGTAATTTGTAATCTGTAGTTCGTTGCTTAATATTAAAGCTTCTATCTTTCAAGCCCATCCGGGCTGAATTTTTTAATTTGTGCACTCTTCCCAGCCACTAAAGTGGCCGGCTATTACCTTCCAGTCCCTCCGGGACTAATCCCTTTCATACGCTTTGACAAGGGAATTTTCAGAGACTACGAGAACAGGAATATTTTGCATGTTGAATGAATTAGAAAGGCTAATTTATAATTTATTTGATTAAAAAAAAGTCGTTCATTTTACTTTCTATATACCAGATCGAAATGGTTGTCTGTTACCATTCTGTTCCTGTGGGAGGAATTATAAGATCTATTCATTATGGAATTCCTTGTGATTTTTCTGTTTTCTCCTTTTCAGGCAATATTTCTGCCGTATATCCCAGTTTCCTGATTGCTTTGGCTAACTTTTCCGGAGTGGTTTTGTCAGACCTGTAAGTAATGGTTACTATTTTTGTCTCCAGGTCAGCCTCGATTTTTCTAACACCCTTTTCAAAAGCAATATTCTTATTTATCTTTTCAACACATGCCTGACAATCCAAAGATGTCAATATTTTTACAACCTTTTTTTCTTTTGTCGATTCCTGGGAATAAGCTTCAAGTACAAATGAAAAAACAAAGACAAAAAAGAAAACATTTAAACTGGCTTTTTTCATGGTTGGTAGTTTTAATTGTTGATGATTTTATCATTTTATATAGTTCACTTAAAACAGTTACTTTATGGACAGACACTAATTAGTGCTTGTCTATAAAGTCGATGAAATCAAAAAAATAAATAATATTTGTTTATATGACACACCCCTACACCCCTCCCTGCCTGCGCTGCCGCTTCGGCAGGCAGGTTTTTAGAGGGGAATAATGGTATTTATTTTTTTGATTCTGTAAGTTTCTATTATTCTATTTGATATTATGGACAGACTCTAATTATAAGGTACAAATAA
>JAUWBB010000274.1 GCA_030605195.1 Bacteroidota bacterium | reverse complement strand
TGGAAGATATGGCTGAGAATGGAGATATCAGGTACTGGAGGGATGAAAACCAGGTTCACCATGTCCCGAAACGACCCCTTGAAGAACTCATCCTGGAATTATAAATACCCGTATAAGGTTGAAGACCCTTAGGGTCTGGTCTCTACCTCGTCAGACGACTCCAGTTCGTCCGACGAGTAAAAAAAACAACAAGCCAGACGGATAATTAAGTTGGATCCATCCACCCGCTTCACGTTGCTGGATAATTCATTTTGACCCTGTAAGGGTCGAACAACAATAGCTCCGGGCTCACCCTGTGAAATAAATCGAAGATTTATTGCAAAGCAATATTTCACAGGGTAAATTTGCAAAGCTATGTTCTGGTTTGTCCGATAATTAAAAATAATTCTTATGGAGATATATAAAATCTATGTCGGAGGGGAATTCATGGAAACAAATTTCCCTCTGGATGTTCAGAATCCGTATAATAATGAAGTATTTGCACGAACCTTTCTTTCCGGCAAGAATGAGCTTGAAATTGCCATATCAAGGGCTGAATCTGTTCTTGATGAGCTAAAAGAAATTCCGGTTTATCAACGTTATGAAATCCTTTTGCAAATTTCTGAAAGCCTGAAGATGGAACGGAAAAGATTGGCTGGTATCCTGGCACAGGAGTCGGGGAAACCCCTGAAATATGCATTGGGAGAAATTGACCGGGCGGCCCAGACTTTTCTGATTGCCGCTGAGGAAAGCCGGCGAATTCCTGGTGAGTTCCTTTCAATTGACTGGGTGCCATCTGGTAAAGGTAAGGAAGGTTGGGTAAAATATTTCCCTTTGGGTTTAATAGCAGGAATTGCACCTTTTAATTTTCCCATGAACCTGGCTGTTCATAAGATTGCACCTGCAATTGCTGCCGGTAACGCTATAATCCTTAAACCGGCACGGTCGACTCCATTATCGGTTTTGGAGTTAGCTAAAATTATTGACAATACATCCTTGCCCAAAGGAGCTATTTCGATTTTACCAATGGATAGGAAAGCAGGAAATCAACTCGTAACCGATGAACGGTTTAAAATGTTAACTTTTACCGGGTCACCGGAGGTTGGATGGAAAATGAAAAAGGATGCAGGAAGGAAAAAAGTAATTTTGGAACTTGGCGGAAATGCCGGAGTAATTATTACTGAATCTGCAGATATAGATCTGGCTGTACAAAAATGCCTTGTTGGTGGTTATGCTTATTCAGGCCAGGTTTGTATTCATGTTCAAAGGATATATGTGCAGGATTCTGTTTTTAAAGAATTTTCAGGCAGGTTTAATAAAAAAGTAAGGGAGTTGAAATTTGGGGACCCTCTTGATCCTGAAACCGACATATCGGTGATGATAGATACAGAAAATGCTGACAGGGTTGAAAACTGGATAAAAGAATCCGTTGAAGATGGTGCAAAAATTCTGCTTGGCGGGAAAAAGCAAGGTGCATATTTTGAACCGACTGTCCTAACGAATACGAAAAAGGAAATGAAAGTTTGTTCTTTGGAAATTTTTGGACCTGTTGTTGCAGTTGAAAGATTTTCCGGCTTTCAGGAAGCCATTGACCTGGTAAACGGCTCCAATTACGGACTCCAGGCCGGTGTTTTTACCAATTTGGTTTCTGAAATGAATTCGGCTTTTAATCAACTGGAGGTCGGAGGGGTAATCATTAATGATGTTCCAACATTCAGAGTCGATCATATGCCATACGGAGGGGTGAAAGAATCAGGAATGGGCAGGGAAGGTGTGAAATACGCGATCCGGGAAATGCTTGAACACCGGCTTCTTGTGAAGAATATAAATTAATTTTTCCTTTAGGTATTGAAATTAAATTTGAAATTGTACCTTTACCGAATTTTTCAAAATAATGTAACTTTTTTTGAATTTTTAAGTAAAAGTACTTGAAACGAAGCAGTATTATTTTTTATGGAGCTTAACTTATTAATAAGAGGATTAATCATTGGATTAGTGATATCGATTCCAATTGGACCATTGGGTATTTTATGTATCCAAAGAACAATTAACAAAGGTCGTACTTCCGGCTTTTTGTCCGGTATGGGTATTGCTACTGCTGACACCATTTTTGCCTTGATAGCTGGTTTGGGTATCTCTTTTATTATAAATTTCCTTAAAGAACAACAATTAAATTTCCAGGTACTTGGAGGTATTGTCATAATTAGCCTCGGGATTAAAATCTTCTTTGCAAACCCCATAAAGCAATTCCGGATGAGAAGGAAACAAAAGGGAAACTTGTTTGAGGATTTTTTTTCGGTATTGTTATTGGCTTTATCTAACCCGATTACGGCTTTGGTTTTTTTATCGCTGTTTGCCGGACTGAACCTTTTCGGGGATACTGAAAATCATTACAACGCAATTACAGTTATCGGAGGTATATTTATTGGTACAACATTCTCGTGGTTTATCCTAAGTACGGTCATTAATATGTTCAGGTCCAGGTTTAGACTAAGAAGATTATTTTGGCTAAATAGAATAACAGGAGGCGTTATTTTTTTTATCGGCTTGATGACGATCTTTAGTCCTTTTTTTTTCTATCATTAGATAAATTAACAATTTCATCGATTGCTGTCTGCCTGCTTTTCCTGTTTCCAACTAATTCGAAATTTGAAATCCGAAATTCAATAACTAACCCACTAACTCACTAACCTTCACCCTTTCTCCCTTTCTCACCGTCTCCCAGGAGCCATTCTGTTACAGGCACTATACGAATGGAACGGCTCCCCTCTTCACTCAAAACTTTACTTTCATCCAGGGTAATAATAGTAAGTTTTTCGGCTTTCAATTCATTGGCTGCCGTGCGCAATGCCCTTACCTCCCGCCTCAGTGTTTTGCTGTCGTTAATTGTTTGTGCAACCTGTATTATTTCAAGTACTTTACGGTTGCTGTAGATTACAAAATCAATCTCAACCTGCTTTTTATAATAGAAAAGCTCATACCTAAGACGTTTCGCATTTCTGGCCAGATTAAGAAAGACCACATTTTCGAGCAATCGTCCATAGTTTGGTGTGAAACTGTTACCCGCCACTACCGGAAAAGCAGTATCAATCAAATAGATTTTCCGGTAGCGCAGACTTTCCTGTTTTTTAAAGGAAAACTTTGGCATACATGCAACCAGATATGCTTCTTCAAGATAAGACACGTAGTTTTTCGCAGTGTTTTCGCTCCCCAGCCCAAAAATGTTTTTAATACGGTTATAACTGATCTCAGATGCATAATTACCGGAAAGGTAGATTGCCAAATCACGAAAAGTACGGATATGCCGCAGGTTGTACCTATAGATAATGTCGCGTGTAACAATAGCATCAAAAAGGTTGACGATATAACTGCGTTTTGATTCGCCCGCCACCACCTCGGGGAAACCGCCTTTTTCAGCGTACTCCCTATAATAGCCATGCAGCAGGCCTTTTTCCCTTGCTGTGCCTGTACCTTTCCACTTCATCTCTTTCGCGATGAGAAATTCATGGAACGAAAAGGGAAAGAGTTCAATAGTGGAATAGCGCCCTGTAAGGTGAGAAGCCATTTCACGACTCAGTAACTTTGAGTTGGACCCTGTTAACACAATCTTTATGTTATTCCTCAGCAAACGGTGTTAAAAATCTTAACCTCATTTCTTCATCTTTCATCCTTCCCACTTCCTTCTTCGTTCCTACAGCTTCGCCTTCTCAGTCCCAGTATTAAGTATTTCTGAAACTGATAAGAGGTTATTGAAAAATAAGATAAAAGTAAAAAGTAAAAAGTAAAAAGTAAAAAGTAAAAAGTAAAAAGTAAAAAGTATTTTTGCTAACGGACTACTCTTTCCAGAGAAGGAGTATCTCTGATTTCTTATGTTCATTCAATATTTCCTGATAGTCGTTATCTTCTGATACCAGGAAACGGATCTTGCGTTTTATCATTTTTTCGGCCCGGTCGATCTGGCGGAACAGGTATTCCTTATCAATGTCGTTACCTACAAACAACAGATCAATAATCCGGCTGTCCAATCCTTTGGCAAATTCACCCAATATAAACACCATTTTTACATCACCCAGCTTATTGATCACTTTTTCGATGATATGATCGAACCCAATGTGCTTTAATAATAAATTGTGGATATCATTAAACAAAGGATGCTCAGTATTTGCCCGGAACATTTTCTTATTACCTTTTGTACTGGTAGTGAGCAGTCCGGCCTTTTCGAAACGGTTCAGCTCTAAACGGATGGCGTTGGTAGATTCGCCAAATTCACTTTCCAATCCACGTAAATAGGAACTTGTACTGCTGTTGAGGAAGAATTTTAGCAGCAACTTAACTCTCGTTTTAGATGTGATCAAAGTATCTAGCACTGCTTTAATTTTTATAGAACACGGATGACGCGGATGACACGGATTTAACGGATTATTCACTTCGCTTATGAGATCAGTTACTCACTTCGTTCATGAGATCGCTTCGCTAAGTTCGTTAAGTTATCTCATATTTAGGTCAGCGTAGATCAGTTCCATCTGTGTTATCAGTGTTCTATTTTTAATTATTGAGTAACGAATTTACTCAAAGTTTATTAAATTCCAAAAAAATGTTAAAAAATTATTTGTATTAACGTGAGTTCGAGATAAGGTTTATATGTTAAAATGTTGAATATTAGGTCTAATTCAGAT
>JAUWBB010000199.1 GCA_030605195.1 Bacteroidota bacterium | reverse complement strand
ATAATGGAATAGTGGAAGAATGCCTGCCCTGTTCACACCGTTGGATTTATTGATTTATCCTACTGGGTGAAATGCGACGCAGGAGCTATTTCTACAGGGGAAGAATGGAATATTGGGAAATTGCCTGCCCCTGTGAAATATTGTATTGCAATAAAATTAGTTAATAGTGTTAAATAAGTCGCGGGATATTTATAAATTTACCAATCTCAAAATTTCGTTTTTTCAACTCTAATTTATGGTGGTATGGACATTAAAACTCCTCTAAAATTTTTTTCCGGAAGATCTTCCGGGTATCTGGCAACAAAAATCACAAAAAGTTTTGGCGTAGAACTTGGTAAAAGTTCCGTACAGGAATTCAGTGATGGGGAATTTCAGCCATCTTTTGAAGAATCTGTCAGGGGATGTAGCGTATTTATTATCCAATCAACTTTCCCGCCAACTGATAATATATTTGAACTTCTATTGATGATAGATGCGGCAAAAAGGGCTTCAGCGTACAATGTTGTAGCTGTTATGCCTTATTTTGGTTTTGCCCGGCAGGACCGTAAAGATAAGCCAAGAGTTTCTATCGGGGCCAAGCTAATAACCGATTTGCTTTCTGCTGCAGGTGTTGACCGTGTTATGACAATGGACCTGCATGCTGACCAAATACAAGGGTTTTTTAATGTACCTGTTGATCATATTTATGCTTCTTCCATATTTGTTCCATATATAAAAAGTCTTAACCTCGAAAATCTTGTTATTGCAGCACCTGATATGGGAGGCACGAAAAGGGCTAATGCTTACTCGCGGTTTATGAATTGCGAAATGGTGATTTGTTATAAACTCAGAAAGAAAGCAAACTATGTTGGCGAAATAAAGGTTATTGGAGAAGTAAAAGACAGAAATATTGTTATTGTCGATGATATGATCGATACAGCAAGAACCATTTCTCTTGTGTCTGAAATGATGATGGAGCAGGGTGCCAGAAGTGTTCGTGTATTTGCCACTCATCCGGTTTTATCCGGACCTGCATATGAGAGCATCGAGAATTCACAGATCACTGAAGTGGTGGTAACCGACTCTATTCCCCTGAAAAAAGAATCAAATAAAATACATGTCCTTACAATTGCAGAAGTTTTTGCCGATGTTATAAACAAAGTATATAACTACCAGTCGATAAGTTCTAGTTTTATCGTTTAAAGTTATTATATTTGCACCCCTAAAATAAAAACTGAAATATCCATGTGTGATGGGAAGTCAGGTGAGTATATATGAATCAAATGATTATCCTGACTTTAAGTAGCACAATCAAAATTTACATAAATGGAAACAGTTGAATTAAAAGGAGTCCCCAGGAAAGAGGTTGGGAAAAAGTCTTCAAGAAAATTAAGAGAAGAGGAAAAAGTCCCATGCGTAATATATGGCGGAGAGAATGTTAAACATTTTAGTGTACTGGAGAAAGAGGTAAAAAGCATCATTTATACAGAAAAAACATATCTGTTAAAAATTAACCTCGACGGAGGGGACTATAATGCAATCCTGCAAGACATCCAATTTCATCCGGTTACTGACCGGATCATACATATGGATTTTATTGAAATCTCAGAGGATAAGCCTGTAACCGTCACACTCCCGATAAAACTAACCGGAGATTCATTAGGAATTAAGGAAGGTGGCCGGTTAAGGCTAAAGCGCAGAGGTTTGAGAGTAAAAGGATATCCAAAAGACTTGCCAGATTATCTTGAAATTGATATTACCAACCTTGAAATTGGACAATCGATAAAAATTGGTGAATTATCCTATAAAAACCTGGAAATTTTAGATCCATCCAGGCCAATGGTCGTAGCTATTGTTTCTTCACGACTTATTGCAAAAGGCATGAAAGCAGCTATTGAAGCTGAAGAAAAAGCAGCCGCGGAAATTATGGAGGAAGTGCTTGCAGAAGAAGCAGCGGAAGTTCCTGCTGAAACACCACCTGAGGCGGATGGAGCACCTTCAAAGGAAGATACAACTCGGGAAGGCTAGAAAAATTTGAGTTTTGAAATATCTTGTAGCCGGTTTAGGGAATATTGGAGAAAAATATCACGCTACACGTCATAATATCGGCTTTATAATATTGGACGCCTTAGTACAAGCGTCCAATATTGTTTTTGAGGATAAACGATACGGGTTCGTTGCCGAATATAAATATAAAGGCAGAAAAATCATTCTGTTAAAACCAACAACATTTATGAATCTTAGCGGCAAAGCCGTTAACTATTGGTTGAAAAAGCAAAAAATCCCTGTTGAAAATTTACTGGTGGTCGTGGATGATCTATCCTTGCCTTTCGGAATCCTTCGTCTGAGACCTAAAGGTGGGGATGCCGGGCACAACGGATTAATTAATATAACGCGAATACTCGGTCATCAGGATTATGCCAGGCTCCGGTTCGGTATTGGAAGCAGCTTCCCTCCAAACAGCCAGGTTAATTATGTACTTGGAACCTGGAGTGAAGAAGAAAAAAAGAAACTACCTGAACGCATTGAAGTTGCTATGGAAATCATTAAATCGTTTGGGACAATAGGGGTCGACAGAACAATGAACCTTTATAACAACCGGTAATATTTGAATCTTCATTTTTATTATATCAACTAATCACGGCAAGAAAAATTCAAACCACCTAAATAAAAGTTTTGTTAAAAATGTCAGAAAAAAGCCTGGTAAGAATCGACAAATGGTTATGGGCTGTGAGAATTTTTAAAACCCGCAATCAGGCAACAACTGCATGTAAAAAAGGGAAGATACTCATTAAGAACAAACCGGTAAAACCATCACGGATCATCAATATTGATGATATTGTTGTAATAAAGAAACTTCCGGTAGTTTATACATACCGGGTCAAGGAATTGCTTGAGAAAAGAGTTGCAGCCAGGCAGGTAAATCAATATATTGAAGACCTGACATCAGACGAAGAATTAAAAAAACTGAAAATCCGGCAGGTGCAAAATTTTATTATAAGGGAAAAAGGTATGGGAAGACCTACAAAAAAGGAAAGAAGAACATTAGACCGGCTGAAAAACTAATTTTTTTGCACTTCACGAAATACTCTCATGAAATTACCACCCCAAATTTTTTCAATTTCTTTTGTAGTATAACCACGTTGAATCAGTTCACTTGTTATATTTTTAATTTGGCTTACATCATAACAATCCTTTAACGCTCCTCCTCCGTCAAAATCCGTTCCGATTCCGACATAATCGATACCTGCCACATCTACAATATGATCGATGTGATCAATCATCTCGGAGATTGCTGCAAGTTTACGTGGAAATTTCTTATTAACAGCAGTCCGTTCCTTCCTGGCCTGTTCCACTTCTTCATCAGTCAGATCATTAAAGCTCCCGTACTTCTCCTGTAGCGCCTGCATTGCAGAATCCCTTTCAGGGTAAGGATCAGAGGGTTTAATAAAGGAGCTCACAAAACAAACCTGAATAACCCCGCCATTTTCAGCTAATTTCTTTAACATATCGTCAGTAAGGTTTCGCGGTTTATCGCAAATAGCCCTTGCGCACGAATGGGATGCAATAACCGGTGCTTCGGAAACCTCTAACACATCGTAAAAGGCTTTATCAGAAATATGGGATACATCAACGATCATACCGAGTTTGTTCATTTCTGCCACTACTTTCCTTCCAAAGTCGCTTAACCCATTATGTTCCGGTCCATTCCGGTCGGTAGAAGAATCGCAAATATCATTATTCCGGGAATGACAAAGTGTGATATACCGTGCGCCTAAATCGTAAAATTCTTTAATGTTTGCCAGGTCATTCCCAACAGGATACCCATTTTCAATGCCAATATAAACAGCCCTTTTCCCATCTTTTTCGATTTCATATGCATCATCCGGATTGAGGGCTATCCCGGCAAGAGATGAATGTTTATTCACTGTATTGAGAATGGCATCGAAGGTTCTTAAAGTCATTTCCAGGGCTCTTTTATTTCCTTCAGGAGTACGCTCTCCCTGGCTGATAAAAACTGCTAAAAACATGGCATCCATTCCACCTTCTTTCATTCTTATAAAATCAACCTTCCCCCCTCCTTCATGCGGATCATTTCGTTTTCCCATATCGAAATCCGAACGTACTAACCGCATGGGTGTATCGCAATGAGTATCCACCGTAAGTACCTGATCATGGATTTTTTCAACTTTTTTTGCCAGACGGTTTTCTGTGGTTTGACAATTATTCATCAAAAACCCGGTTAAAAAGAATATTACAATAATAACAAATCTTAGATTTTTCATAAAAATCAATTTTGAAAATTTAATAAATTGGTTTTAAAAGTACGAATTCTTTTTAACTCATGGTGTCCTCACGGACCTTTTTTAAAACACAATTCTAATCTTCAATCGTGGAAATAACCTAACCTGGATAAACCGGAAGATATGCCTGTGGCAGGAGAACCTGGCAGAAAGAGAGACTGAGTGACTGAGAGACTGGGAGAGACCTTCCAGAGTCCGAAGGACCTGCCTGCCCACCGTAGTATGCGAAGGCGGGGCAGAGTCTGTGAAGGAGAAGGGGAGAGAGGGAGCAGGAAATAAGGATTCAAGACAAAAGATAAAAGTAAAAAGGCAAAAGTAAAAAGGCAAAAGTAAAAAGGCAAAAGTAAAAAGATAAAAGTCTAAGAGCAGAAGGGGCGCAAAGTAGGACGAAGCTCCGGTTCGTCATTTTATAAATTGCTAAATTACTGTCCGCCTGGCGGATCATGAGATCGCCCCGATAGCCATCGGGGCTAACTTGTTTCTTGGATATTGTGTCTTGAATCTTATTCCGAATGTTATTGGGAAAATTGCAGTATAAAGAAAAATCCGTATATTGCTTACGAAGAATATCGTAACGAAAAATATCGTAACGAGAAATAATTTAAGATGAATCCTTTTAAGTTTGGCAGTATTGTAGAAGAATCATATTTTACAAACCGGGTTAAAGAAATAAAAAAAGTGAGATCGGTTTTGGAGAGTGAAAATCATCTGATCATTAGCAGCCCCCGCAGATATGGAAAAACCAGCCTGATCTTAAAGGTTGTAAAGGAATTAGACCGCCCTTTCATTGATATAGATTTACAAATTATTACAACTCCGGAAGACCTTGCAGCCCAATTACTCAATCGTATTTGTCGTATTTATCCGTTTGAGAAAATGAAGCAATTCATTAAGCATTTTCGTATCATACCATCAATTTCCATTAATCCGCTGACTAGCGAAACGGATGTTTCTTTCAGGGCTTCGACTTACACTCCGGTTGTATTGGAGGACGTATTAAACCTGCTTAATAAACTAAGCACAGTAGAAAAAAGATTGATTGTAATATTTGATGAATTCCAGGATATTAAGAAAATAGGAAAAGATACGGATCATTATTTACGGTCTTATATGCAGCATCATAAGAATATCAACTATGTTTTTCTTAGCAGCCAGGAATCTCTTATCAGAGAGATATTTGAGAAAAAAAAATCCCCTTTTTATCACTTTGGCTTTTTGTTTCCCATTGGTAAAATAACCCGAAGCGAAATTAAATCCTATCTGGTTTCCCGGTTTAAAAAAATCACCTCGAAACAAGATGCCGTTGCAGGATCAATTCTAAACATTACGCATTCGCATCCTTACTACACACAGCAATTGGCATTTACAGTCTGGGAAATTCTGGAAAAGAAAAGCGGTGCTGACAACCCTGTTCAATCTGCTTTGGAAGAACTGATCCGTTATCACGATATTGATTACGAACGTCTATGGAATACATTTATCAGAACATATATGAAAATACTTATTGGAATGTCTTTCTCCGATAAATCGCCTTTGTCGGAAGATTTCTCCCGTCAATTTGATCTGGGAGCCACCAGTACAGTATATAGTAGTATTAAAAAGTTAATGCAAAAAGGGTACGTGGTAAGAACAGAAAAAGGATATGAAATTGATGATCCTTTTTTTAAGAGATGGATTCGGGAACGCAGATTAAGGTAAAGAATTAAAATGACTAAAATGACTAAAATGGAAGAAAATAAAGAGAATTTAAGCAATTGGAGTATTTAGCCTGACGTATTCATAAATATTATCATTTTTCAATATTTATGAATAGTACAGGCTAACCCCTGACGCTTTGGTCAGGGTGTGACCGAAGCGTCATCACCTGACTGTGGAAAATCAATAGTTGAGAAGTCCTCAAC
>JAUWBB010000087.1 GCA_030605195.1 Bacteroidota bacterium | reverse complement strand
ACTTAGCCCCGATGGCTATCGGGGCGATCTCATGAACGAAGTGAATAAATTCAGATACGTTTATGGTTTTTGTGCTTTCCTGGTTGAATTAATTTGGAAATTCCAAATGACAAATCCCAAAATTCAGATAAATTCCAAGTCACAAATCTCAAAAAAAATAAACGTATTTCACAGAGCAGGCAACCGACAGCATATTAATCACAACAAACCTTTATTACAGACCTCTAAAATAGTTAATGGATTTTTGGACATTTTTTCATTGCATTTTAGCCACTTGAATTATCATTGATTTTTTATCTGGAGTTTTTGCTCCGAGTTCAGTTAATTTTCTGCAAAAATCAATTTGTGCCGCTCTTCGTGATGATTGTTGCAAGGGCTCTAGTGTTACCCGAATTTCTTTTTCGTTTATTTTCACGCTCCCATGACAATTAATAATAGCGTAAAACAAGTCAACTACATCATTTTTATATGGGTATAATTGGCTTAATATTTCAACTCCTTTTTTTCGTACATTCCAGACCAATGAACCTACAAAATCAAACAGGTTCTTTCCTTCATTATCATGTATTTTAAAACTGTCGTAGTTTTCAAGGCTTGAGACATCAATTTTTTCTGGTAATTCTGATTTCTTTTGTTTTAAATCAGCTATTTGGGGTTTTAATTTTACCAATTCATCTTTCAGTCGGGTATACGTATCGTTCTTTCTTACCTGGCCTGAATTATTCATTGTTTTGTCCTTTTCTGCCAGTATCCTGCATTTATTTTGAAACTCTTTTTCTATTGATTTTATATCTTTTTCTAATTCTTTTATCTGTGGATTGGCTATAGTCTGGTTTTCACTTTTTACCAGTTTAAATCCCGGGCGATAAGACGTAGGCTGGCGATTTCCCATATGTTTAAAAGTATTTTCACTTGCACCCCAGCGATTTAATATACCATAGATGCAATCTCTCCGGGAAAGTTCTGTATTTCCGTTATAGGCCAAGGCGGCTGTCCGTTTTTGGCTTGCGGTGTTAATTACATAAAAACGACGAAGTGTAAAGGAATGTTTTTCCTTATTTTCATCTTCATATGTGAAATTCTTTTGTTTTTCAAGATAAAGATATGTAGTATCGTTTATCTCAATTTCTCTCGTAAAATCGGATTCAGGCAGGCTATATAATTTCTTTTGGTCAGCATTTTTCTCCCATGTAACAAATGGACATTGTATTTGTACCAGATGGTAGAAAAATTCACACCCATCCCCCTCACGGTCAAATACATAGACAGGATATTCGTTTTTCTCAAAATATTCAGACCATTTGTGATGCAATTCAATAATATGATTTCGTAAATTTGCACCACCTTCTTTTATCTCAAAATCAACTATTTTTCCTTCAATATCACAGGTAACAAAATTAATGCACCCAGGTTCGGGCTGTCGTCGTTTGGTATTGAAAATTTTGTGCATTTTTGATCTTCTCGTATAGGGCAATACATGACCGTCTGTAAACCAAAAACGTAGACTAACAGCTCTAATCTTAATCTGCCATACAAAAAAATTGTCGAGAAAAATATTTGATAGTTTCTTTTTGGCTGTTTCGTAAAACATCGACCATACCTTGGGCAAGCTTGGGATTTTAGTAATACCAATGATTGCCCCGGCTTCCTTTAAGCGTATGTTCTTTAATTGTTCGATGGAACGGATATTCAGGGCTGCCATTAACATGAAAACCTGGAATATCTTATAAGCTTTTCCAAAAAAACCAACCACCCAGTTAAACCACTGATAATTAGACACTAAAAGTATCATTAATGAAAATACACCGGCATAACGGTTTGTATTTTGTTCCAATGTAGCCCCATATGGCTCATCTTCCTTTGCAATGTCTTGTGTCTCTGGAAATGTAACATCATCAAAACTTAGCTGTAATTTCTTGGTTTTCATCTTTTCAATTCTCCTTGCAGATTCATGCATCCTGGCTTTATTGCCTTTAGAACGGTTGCTGTTACCAATATTCTTTGTGCTGTTGATTAAGCCTAAAATACCTTTGTCTTCATAGGATGAAATCCAATTATCAATAGTTTGCCGGGAAACAGAAAAAACTGTGGTAAGTTTGGACTTTTTAGCATGATAACATTTTGAAAGGTCAACAATAAGCATGCGAAAATCCGGAGAATTTTCCCGTGGATCCAAATCTCTTTGAAATAAAAAACCTCCATTACGCCAAACTTCAACGAAATTATTATCTTTTCGTACTGATAAACCCTTTCCAAGAGGTTCGTATATTATATCTTCTGTTTTTTTAAATAATTCTGACATTGCAATTATATTTTTGACAAAGATAAAACAAAAAAAAAATTAAAAAAAACAAAAATAAATTTGCATTTTTAATTTTTTATTATTAACTTAAAGAACGTCTTAAAATGTAATGTCCAATTATAGCTTAAAAGCCTGATACACAATATGTTAAGCTTTATATCAATGTAATTGTTTTGAGGTTTGTATTAATTGCAAAACCAATCAATTCGGCAGTGGATTTTTTACCGGTTTTTTCGATGATATTCCTGCGGTGGGTATCGACGGTGTTTTTACTGATGCATATCTGTTCTGCAATCTCTTTACTGGTTTTACCTTCAATGATTAGCTGCAGAATTTCTTTTTCTCTTTTGCTCAGAGGAATACTTCTAAGGTTATATGTTTCAGAACTGATTTTTAGTTTATGCTGGTTCTTAAACCTTTCAATGGTTTCTTTTAATTCGTCAATATCAATGGGTTTTAACAAATAATCAAAAACCGCATTTTTAATTGCTTTTATTGTATATTGATTACAGCCTGATACAAATATAAACGTTGGGAAAACATGGTTTGCCCGTACTTCCCTTACAACATCAAAGCCGTTTTTTACAGGCATTTCAATTTCGAGGAAAACAATATCCGGCTTGTTACGGATGATTTTTTCGATGGCAAGATTAGGATCACCTTCAACTGCTGAAAGGCTAATGTTTTCGGATTTATTTATCAGGCTTTCCAGCCGGTCTCTTGCTTGCTTTTCATTGTCAACAATTATGCAGGTAATTTTATCCATTATAGGTTTTATTTGGAATAAATCGCAATATTAACAGTTATTAAAATTTTCTTAACTAATCAATCTACGAAAAACAATCTGGCCACTAAGGCACTAAGACACTAAGTTTCACAAAGAGAAGAATTTAGTGTTGCCTTAGAGTCTTTGTGTCTTTTACCAAAGGCGTCCCTTTCGAGACAGACTCTGAGTTGTTTTTCATTAATACTTAAATTACAGATGTTTGTATTACCTTATAAACAAAATAAAACAGAAAAGGTATGTCTAAAAAATAAAAAAATGAGACAAATTGAATTTAATAAGTCTAAAGGGAGCAGTCAAATCCCTTAGCCTCAGCCCTTGCCCTGTGAAATAGTGGCGGAGCCACTACTGCGGAGCAGTATTTCACAGGGTGAACCTTAGCCTTTAATACGAGAATGATTATTAAAATGATATAACTCGGTATATATCAATGAATAACTTTGAAATCCCGCTACATTACAATAGATATAAAGTGTGTAATTTACATAAACCATTCGTTATTAACAAATTTGAGAATGATATTGGTAAAACAAGAATCAAAAAGTCAGGAACTGCCCATATATTTGAGTCGATCCAACAGGTGCAACCTGGAATAAAAACGCATAAAAGAATTCCAGATTTAGTTGCCGGATAATGACGCCTGCCGAGGCATTCCCTTGGAAGAGTCGTTAAAAAAACATTCCCAATCTGAGATCCATGAAATCGGCCACATGCCGGTGGGCTTTTATGTTGATACCGATGTAAAGATGCTTTGAAAGGATATATGAAAGTCCGTATCTCTGGCATACAGGATCCATAGCTTTATAAGGCGCATAAAAATAGACACCCAGTTGCTGATAAAAAATAAACCTTCCAAGCAATAGTTCATGACCTACAAGGAATGCAGCGCGATGGTAATCGAGATACTCGCCATTATCATTGGTTATTGTATCCCGCCTTATAACATTCTTTTTTGACTGGTCGGAAATCCATTCAGCACCAAATGATATTGCACTGAGCCTGCCAACCATACGACTATAATTAACCGAAGCCCCCCAAACAAGGGACCTGTCCTGATCTCTTGTTATCTTTTTGGCAGTACCCAATAGAATAAAATCATACCTGTTTTTTTTTGGATTCACTACAATGGAATTATCTTTACCCCTATCTTCGAATAATACAGGCTTGAAACTATAATCCAGTCCGACATTGGCTGTCGGGAAGTTCATTCCCTTATTCGGTAGGGTTAATCCGCCGTTGGATATATGATTCCAGTTTCCGGCCAGACGAAAATTCAACCGGTTATTGATCCGGTAGTTCACCCCCAAATTTAACAGGGCTAAATAACTTAAATGTGTACTGTAAAATAAGTTGGTTGGATTGGTTTCTTCATCATATACGGTAGTCATATATGCAGGTCCAATGCCGAACCGTACAGACCAGCTTATTCTTTTTTGCGCATTTATAAATGGTTCTATGAAAGGAATAATGGAAACCGAACTTCCCAAAACGTCAGGATTCATATAATTGGCATAAAAGACCGAAAAGCCGGCACGGGGATAACAATAACAGTATTGCCAGGCACTCCTGCTTTTCAGATGCCAGTTGAAGTCAATTTCAATACAAACCGGGTTGGTTCCTGATATTTCCTTAATGGACTGTGAATGTGGAAGGATAAATCCGTAATGGGATCGTAATCCAATAATGAAATTACTTTTTTCTTGTGGTACATTTTGTGAGTAAGAGATATTCAGACATGCAAAATAAAAAATGAATGCATATAGCAACAAGGGTTGAAAGTATGTTCGTTTTGAAATCGGTATAATCATAAAATACTAATTAGTGTCTGTCTTTAAAGTCGAATATTTAAATTTAAAGCACCAAATAACAAGCACCAAATAACAAATAAATCTCAAATTACAATGACTAAAAAACCAAACAAATATGAATATATGTTGTTTGGGATTTGTTTTCTCGGACATTGAATATTATTTGCTATTTATTATTTGAGATTTGTAATTTGTTTATGAACGAAATATAGAGTTTCTGGACAGATACTAATTATGTATTGGCAAAGCTATACAAGGTGCGATGCAGAGTAATGCAATTTATTCAAATTTGTATTAATTCGCTCAATTTTTGTATTATTCAACATTAAAAAGAACATAGCTTCGCAAATTTACCCTGTGAAATATTGCTATGCAATAAATCTTCGATTTATTTCACAGGGGGAATTAAAAAGGTTAATACTATTCAAATGAAACTACTAAATTTGAATGATTGTGGAATAAGGCTGAGGCTAATCCCGAAAACTTTCGGGAGAGAAAAAAAAGAAAATAATTTTCAGAAATAAATTTCTCCCAAAGGGATGCCTTCGGCAAAATATTGATCCCGATAGCTATCGGGACAAATGATAAATAATAAAATCGGTCTAAAAATGATTCATCGTTTACTATGCTGTCGGATGTTTCCATCCGACAGTTAATAATACGGCAAAATTTTAATTACTCCAGTATTCAATGTCAGGTGGAAACACCTGACATCATGTAATATATCGAAGAATACTTGTCCAACCAACTTAGCTCATCAGGGTGATATCGCTAATTAGCTTGTAGCTTTGATATGGAAGAAGCTAAAGTTCACTCCCCCATAGCGACGGTAGTCTTTAAATTCCGGAAAGGATGAAAAGGAGTATTTTTTGGGATGTTCCAAAATAAACCAACCATTATCTTTCACCAATGAATGCTTAAAAATCAATTCGGGTAAGGAATCCAGCCAGTCTAAATCATAGGGTGGATCAGCAAAAACAATATCATAATCAAACCGGCATGATTTGATATAGGGTAGAACATTTGTATAGATTGGTTTGATTTGTTCAAAATTCAGTTTAATAATTGTTTTTTTAATATAAGAAATTTGGTTAAAATTATTCTCAACCAGGTGGATTTTGGGACATCCTCTTGAAGCAAATTCAAAGCTAATGCAACCTGTGCCTGAAAACAAATCCAATATGCTTATTTCTTCAATATGGTAATGATTGCAAATGATGTTAAAAAGGCTTTCCCTGGCAAAATCAGTTGTAGGCCGAACCTTTAGATTTTTTGGAGGATGTATTGTTTTTCCACGGTATTTCCCACTGATTATTCGCAAGTGTACAGATTTAGTAAATTAACGAAAGTATGAGATGGTATTTCATTAAAAGTGTAACTATAAGTGAATTGTGGTTTCGGTTGTTCAAACCTGAGGTTTCGGATATATTTCTTAAGAATTTCATAATGTTTTGAACTTTTTGATAAACTTCCGGAAATGACTAAAACGATTTTTTCCGCATCCAGTTTTAAATGCTCATAAACATAAAGAACAAAATAAATAAGATCATTCTCATTCTTGTAAAAAAAGCAATTATAAAGTTCAAGTTTTTTTAAGTGTACTACTGCAATATCAAACAGGTCTTCCCCGGCATTAAGAAACACGGTGTGTTTATCCTGACTGTTTTTATGGTTTCTTAAGATGCTTTCAATAAAGGGAGTCGATTGATGATATATTTTTATTTTTGGAAAATGAAAATTGAATATATCCGCTAAATTTCCCGGTATAGTAAAAATAACGTATGCATCTGCATTTCTCAGGTGGTTGAAATAAATCCTTTCCGATTCCTCAAGATTATGATTAAAACTAAAATATTTCTTTAAATGTTCCTTATTAAAGATAGGAGTTGGAACTAATGTGGATTTTCTTGTACTAAATATTAAACTTGAGCTTTTATATTCCTTGTTCAGGAATTCATCCTCATTTGAAGCCCGTTTTATATTTTCTTCGAGGGTAGTTTCCTTTGTGTCGAATTCATAATGTTTAAGAGCGACATATTTATTACGTGCTGTATCGAGCAAACAAAAAGAAAATCCATTCAAGCTAACCTGAATGGATACATGATAGGTATTTGTTTTATTGATATCCAGGGTTTCGTCTAAGAAAGAGAGATCATGCATTGAGGGGTTTTATTATTCCCAATTTCCGGCATTATTGGTTGGTTCTTCAAGTGAACCAACACGTAATCCGGGGAAATTGGTTATTTTAACTCGTGTTGAATTGTAGTTAATTACTAACTGTCGATCCAAACCATGTAATAGAATATTATATAGAACACTAGCCTCAAAGACTTTTACCCTAACCTTGGAGCCGGTTTCGATTTCTCTGGCACCAATGAAAAACTGATTTGTATCTGCAAAAGGCACGTAGCAGAGGGAATCAATCGGATATATTGCGTGGAATATTGAATCCAGTACAGGTACGTATATTGTATCCCGAATTATAATGCCTAATTTTATGGCTTCCCTCTCGGTCATACCGGCTTCATATAAGCTATCAGGGATGCTTCCGATTTTCATGACATTGGGAAAAGAATCAAGTTTCACGAAATTTATCAAGACATCAAAATCTCCGGCGTATTCCCCAAATTTTGCTTTGTAGGCTATCTGGGCAATTCTGATATCCTCAAGTCGACTAATTGTTACTTTTTCTCTTTTGTCCTTTTCGCGGTTAAACCGGATGGGTTGCATAATGCTTTCGATTAGCAAGAAACCTAAAAAAATGATGCCGAGTGAAAGTACTATTTGAATAACAGTTCTCATTTTTATTTGATGGGTTAAGTTTAACTATCTTGCAAATTTAAAAAAAAAATTAAATTATTATTTTAGAAATCCTTCTTATTTCCTTGAAATGTTAAAAAATCAAATAATATCTATTTTAACAGATAATCTGGGGTATCAACCTACACCTGGCCAGCATAAACTAATTGATAAGTTGGCAGATTTTATTCTCCAGCCGGGCAGAAAAGATGTTCTGGTAGTTAAAGGATATGCAGGTACTGGCAAAACAACCCTGGTACGGTCAATGGTAAATACCTTAAAAAAACTCAGAATAAAATCGGTTTTACTTGCACCAACCGGCAGAGCTGCAAAGGTTTTAGCAGCGTTTACCAGGGTAAATGCTTATACCATACATAAAAAAATATATCGACAAAAATCATCTAAGGATGGCTTTGGTAAATTTGTTTTGGAAAAAAATCTCCATACCAACACTTTTTTCATTATCGATGAGGCATCGATGATCTCGAATCAATCTTCTGAAATGTCAATATTTGGGAGCGGACGATTATTAGATGATTTAATACAATATGTTTATAATGACCGGCATTGTAAATTAATACTTATAGGTGACACTGCACAACTTCCTCCCGTCGGATTGGATATTAGTCCTGCTTTAAATTTGCAAAATTTGCAAATTTACGGACTTGGAGCCGAAGAAGTATTCTTACCTGAGATCATCCGGCAATCAAAAGATTCGGGAATTTTGTTTAACGCGACTAAAATAAGAAGCATGATAGAAGAACGGAGAATTGAACTGCCTCAGTTAAGCTTAAAAGGGTTTCCTGATGTAGTAAGAATTAGCGGAGAAGATTTAACGGAACAAATTACAAGTGCTTATGACCATAATGGTTTGGATGAAACACTGATCGTAGTCCGATCCAACAAAATGGCAAACAAGTATAACCAGGAAATTCGTTCCCGGATACTCTGGCGTGAAGAACAAATCTCTGTCGGTGATTATTTAATGGTGGTTAAAAACAATTATTATTGGTTGTCAGACAATGGACAAATTGATTTCATCGCGAATGGTGACATAATGGAAATCATGAAGATACATCATTTCCAGGAAAGATATGGTTTCCACTTTGCTGATATTAGTTTACGATTCGTCGATTACAAGGATATTGAAGTGGAAGTGAAAATTATACTGGATACTCTGAACATTGAAACCGCGGCACTTAATATGGAGCAAAATAAGGAGTTATTCAATGCAGTGTTGGAAGACTATCATGATATTAAATCGAAAAAAGAGCAATTTGACCGGTTGAAGAATGATCCTTTTTTCAATGCCCTTCAAGTGAAATTCTCCTATGCTGTAACATGCCATAAGGCCCAGGGGGGGCAATGGAAAGTTGTCTTCATCGATCAGGGATATCTCTACGACGATCGAATCAATCTTGAATATCTTCGTTGGTTATATACAGCCCTGACAAGATCAATGGAAAAACTGTACCTGGTAAACTTCAGCGATGAGTTTTTTAAGGAATAATGGAATAATGGAATAGTGGAATAGTGGAAGAATGGGTGAGACCTGCCAGCATCTGTGAAGGAGACGGAGTGACAGAGAGACTTGGAGAAAGAGAGACTGAGGGACTGGGAGAATTTAGGGATTTCGAATTTCGGATTTGCGGATTTTGGATTAGCTGGAAGCAGGAAAAGCAGGCAGACGGCAGTCGATGAAATTGCTAAATTGTTGGATAAAGTTGTTGTGTTAGAGAGTGGGATCATAGGGTTTAGAGCCGATTAAAATTGACGAATAACGAACATTCGATTAACGATTTAAGAAGTGAGTTTTTAGCCAGAAACCAGTTTAGTAGAGCCGAATTGTATTCGGCTGGCAATAGACCTGCCAGGGTTTGGAAAACCTGGCAGAGTCTGGGGAGGAAAGGTTGAGGTTCGAGTGGTTTGTGTGGTAGCTTGCTGGACC
>JAUWBB010000372.1 GCA_030605195.1 Bacteroidota bacterium | reverse complement strand
TAGTAATTGAAGCTCAACACCTTTGTATGATGATGCGTGGCATTCAAAAGCAAAATTCAGTTACCACCACTTCGGCTTTTACCGGTGAATTCCTTAAGGAAGCTACACGGGAGGAATTCATCCATATTATAGGTTCCAAGCTACATTAGTATGAAAGCATACATTTTTCCAGGGCAGGGCGCCCAATTTGTCGGTATGGGAAAAGATCTGTTTGATTCTTCTGCAATGGCGAAAGAGCTATTTGAGCAGGCTAATGAAATTCTTGGTTTCGGGATCACAGATATCATGTTTTCCGGAACTGAAGAAGATCTTAAGCAAACCAAAGTTACTCAGCCTGCTATTTTTTTGCATTCAACCATTCTTGCACAAATTCTTGGTGAAAAATTCAAGCCGGATATTGTTGCCGGGCATTCACTTGGAGAGTTTTCTTCCCTGGTAGCGAATAAAGCCCTATCTTTTAAAGACGGACTGATACTGGTATCAAAACGGGCAGCCGCTATGCAAAAAGCCTGTGAAGCTGAACCATCAACAATGGCGGCTGTAATCGGACTTGACGAAAATATTGTTCAAACGGTTTGCAACGATATCGATGAAATTGTTGTTCCGGCAAACTATAACAGTCCCGGGCAGATTGTAATATCCGGTTCGGTTAAAGGTATTGACTTTGCAATGGAAAAGTTGGAAAAACAAGGGGCAAAACGTGTTGTCAAATTAATGGTTGGTGGCGCTTTTCATTCTCCCCTGATGGAACCTGCAAAAATTGAACTTGAAGAAGCCATACGGAATACATCGTTTTCGACACCCGTTTGTCCTGTTTATCAAAATGCTACTGCTCTGCCAAGCACAGACACCACGAAAATCAAGAACAATTTAGTGGTACAGCTCACTTCTCCTGTTAAGTGGACTCAAACTGTAAAGAATATGTTAAACGATGGGGCTACATCGTTTACGGAGGTCGGGCCGGGTAAAGTACTTCAGGGTTTGGTGAAGAAAGTGGATCGTTCTGTTCCTGTTGAAAGTGCGGAGTTTTAGGGGGATTTATTCAGGAACGTTTGATCCCGGTTTGATAATAACTCCTCTTTTTTTCTTGCCATCTATCTTTACCGTAATCGGTTTTTTAAAACGGATATGCCGGACAAACTCATCTTCATAACAAGCTTTTGCATTGTTTAGGAATTTCAGGTCATAATATCCGTCATTAATAAAAGGATTAATTGTAAAGTAGCCCACTCTGAAGGAAGTTAAATTCTGGAAAAAATGTGTTCCCTGGCTGGGGTCAATCCGGTAATTTTCAAGTCCTGATTCAACAATTACACGGGCTTGTGATATTTGCGCCCATTTGGTTGGAATTCCCAACCATGGATCGGTTGACCCCCATCTTCCCGGACCAATTAGCACATAGTTCCTGCCTTCATTCCTGAATTTTGTATTTATCTTTTCTATTGCAAAAGCAATGCTCTCATTTTTTGCCGGACTAAAAGTTTCAGGTTTCACATAGACGAGATCAGATAATCCTTTAAGTATTCCATTTCCAAGAGCTGAATCAGAAATAATGATCGTTTCTTTTTTGTTTATCTCATCCAGTTTGATAACTGCTGCCTGTTCACTTTCAACAATTGGTCTGATTTGCAGGAAATTAAAAATTTTAGGCATGCCCGGAGGCGGATCGAGATTTACGGCAAATTCTATTTCAATCGGGTTGTTCATTTCCTTCTGTCCCATTTCCAATAGTGATTGCAGGATCTCTGCTAATGGAAAAATATTATTGTTCAGGATGTTTGAGAAGGTAATAATTTTTTTTCCGGATTCATGAATACCATCTCTTATCACATTATTATGAAAGTCATATGTTGAGGCCACATATTTTAGCACACCATCTTTTTCGGCTTCCCTGACGTTTAACTTCAAAATATTAACACAATCATCTGTTGAAGGAACAAAACTACCTGGTGTCAGATCAAGAGCATAAAACTGTTTCTGTGTTTCTTTTAAAACCATATCGGGGGAAGATAGTTGGAGTATTTTTTTTGGGTATTTTGGGGAGAATCGCAGTGATACTCCTCCGTCAACAATTAGTTTTCCCAGTCCCAATGCAACGTTGGCAATTCCGTCTTCCGGTTTTTCCGGTCCAATCGGATAAAAATTGATTGACCTGGCAACTCCTGAAATGGTAGGATAAAATCTGTTTTCATGCCTTGTTCCACACACTTCCTGAAGTATAATTCCCATTTTTTCTTCATCGATCACATTAGCTGTAGCCGCCATATATGCTTTACTGCTTTTGTAATATACCGATGCATACACCTCTTTAATGGCATCCGAAAGATATTTAACCATGAGTTGGTTATCCTTCTCCATTGGAATCATACAGGTTGAATACACACCGGCAAAAGGTTGGTAATGGGAATCCTCAAATTTGCTGGAAGAACGAATTGCAATGGGATATTTTTTTGCCACTGACAGGAATGCATACAAATCCTGGTTAACCCATCCGGGTAATTCAGCCTTAATAAAAAAATCGAGTATTTCCTCATCACTTAATTCAGATAATCCGATTTTATAGAGGTTATTACTTTCCATGAACTCATCAAATAAATCAGTAGTTAGTACTACTGTTCTTGGAATGGTTATGATGATGTCATCGAATCGATTAAAGAATTTATTCTTTTTAATGATGGAGTTGATAAAAGCCAGTCCTCTGGCTTTACCACCGATGGATCCCTCACCCACCCTGGAAAATATCAGGTATTCGTCGAAATTGTTTTTATCAAATTTCGCGATAATCCCCCTGCCCTTTCCCATCCGGAAGCTTGATATAGCTATATAAAGGAACCTGCGCATCTCTGCCAATGACTCGAAATCTTCCAATCTCAGATATTTAAACATCTGAGCAATAGGAAATAATGCCCGTGCATTTAACCATTTTGAGAAATGGTTTCTGCTGGTATGGTACTCAAGTGAATCATCCGGTAAGGTCAATAAAAGCTGCTGGAAATTTTGCAAATCGGTTGCGCTGGCAATTTTTTTCATTGTCTTTGGATCCCT
>JAUWBB010000155.1 GCA_030605195.1 Bacteroidota bacterium | reverse complement strand
CTCCAATAAAAACATTATTGGAACGGTTTGATTTGGAGTAGACGTGGCTTCTCTGAGCGAAACTCTGTTCGAGAGTGAAATGTTCGGACATGTAAAAGGGGCTTTCACTGACGCAAAGGAAGAGCGTCCGGGACGATTTGAGGTGGCAAACGGTGGCACTTTGTTTTTGGATGAAATAGGTAACTTGTCCTTGAACTTACAAGCCAAGCTCCTTCAGGTAATTCAGAACAGGGAAGTTACCCGTGTAGGTTCTGTGAAATCCATTCCGATTGATATAAGGTTGGTTTGTGCTACAAACAAACCTATCCAAAAAATGGTTTACGAACATACTTTCCGGGAAGACCTTTTTTACAGGCTTAATACAATAAAGATTGAGATTCCGCCGCTCAGGGAGCGTAGAGAGGATATTCCGGGATTGGCAGATTTTTTCCTTGAAGAATATACCCAAAAATATGAAAAGCCTTTCCTGAAGTTAAATAGTAAGGTCATTAAAAAACTTTGCTCCTACACCTGGCCTGGAAACATAAGGGAATTAAAACATACCATCGAAAAGGCCGTTATTCTATGCGATTCCCATACAATTAAACCCGAAGATCTTTATTTGGACAGCCAAACCATGCCGGCAATGAAGGAGATTGAGTCAGTCAAATTATCAGATGTAGAAAAAATAGCTATTTCAAAAGTCCTGGATCAATGCAAAGGGAATTATTCACACGCATCAAGACTATTGGATATTTCCCGAACTACACTGTATGCTAAATTAAAAAAGTATGGGCTTTAACCGGTTTTATCTTAATGTTATCATAAATGTTTCCCCTATGGCCCTGTCCTGTGTGGCTTCTATCTTCTTTCTGTTTGAAAAAAGCCAACTTGCAACAGCAGTATTTTTTGGCTTGATATTCCTGTTATTATCAGGACGGCTTATTTATTACGTGAACCGAACCAACCGTATATTGGAAAAATTTCTGATTTACCTTAGAGAAGATGATCCCACCCTTGCCTTTACTGCCAAGCAGATGCAAAAAACATTTCAGGGATTTCATCTCAGTCTTCAACAGATTACAGATGAACTGAAAGACAGGAGGTTTGAAAAGGAGCTCCAGTCCAAATACCTCCAAACTATTGTTGAAAATGTAAACACTGGAATTATCAGTTTTGACAGAGAAGGGCGGGTGGAATTGATCAATAAAACAGCAAAAAGACTTTTAGGTGTCCCGCGACTCCAAAGTATTTCAGACATAAACCGGAAGCATCCTGAATTTGGTAACAAACTCATGAAATTAAAACCCGGAGAACAATATCTTGAAAAAGTGACGGTCCGAGACCAGTTTAATCATCTTTCCATTAAAACCGCTGTATTAAAAAGTATGGGTAAGCAGTACACTATTATTTCCATAAATGATATTAAAACCGAACTGGAGGAGCAGGAGTTGGACTCCTGGAAAAAACTGATAAGGGTCATTACCCATGAGATTATGAATTCCATCACACCGATCACTACACTGACCAGTGCCATCAAAAGGAAATTTTCACATAAGAAGGAGAGCAAACCTTTAGTAAACATAACCAGGGGTGATTTGGAAGATGCCATTGCCAGCGCCGATATCATTGAAGAAAGGAGTAAAGGAGTCATCCATTTTATTAATCAATACAGGGAACTTACTAAATTGCCACCACTCCAGGTTGAAAGTATTGATATTTCAAAACTTTTTAAACGCATTGAATACTTGTTTAAAGAACAGCTCGAAATAAAAAATATCCGGCTGGTCACAACTATTCAGCATAAGAAAACTTTAATGGCCGATATCCGGATGATTGAACAAGTACTTATTAATTTGGTTAAAAATGCCTTTGAAGCCTTGGGAAATGTGGCCAATCCGGTAATTTTATTCGTTTCTTTTCTGGATATCGAACACAGAATTGTCATACAAGTAACCGACAATGGTGCCGGAATACCCGAAAAATATTTGGAGCAAATATTTGTTCCGTTTTTCACCACTAAAGACAATGGTTCAGGTATTGGGTTGAGCCTGAGCAAACAAATTATGCGCTTGCATAAAGGGGAAATAATCATTGACTCAAAACAGGGAAAGGGCACTACCGTTAATCTGAAGTTTTAAGATCACCGACTCTGCCAGGTCTTCCTGCCTATTTCCTTTTAATCCCTAACGGGACAAAACAGATAATAAGTAATACCTCCGGTAAAGGTCACAATCAACATTCCGTTGTTATTATGACCTGAAAGATTATTGCCAAAGTACGACCCTGAAAGGGTCGAAATATGAATAGCCACGACCCGATTGCTATCGGGAGAGCCCGGGGTTGGGATTGCTAAGTGGAAACCGGCCCAACTACTATCGTTCATCAGGGAATATTGGCTCCTTGGACCGGAACTGGAAAGCCTCACAATTTTACTCGTAGCCCGATTATGGTTTGGTCCTCAACTAAAATTCCGGATATTGACAACTCGTAGCCCGAACTGGAGTCGGGTTACGAGGTAAATTCACTTGAAATTGACAGATAGTTAGTATATTTATAAATCCAAATCTAACAACACGAAACCTAATGCCTGATAAATCCAACAACCCTTTCCAGTTTTGTCAGGAGCTTAAACGACGCAAAGTCTTTAGAGTCATTGCCATGTATGCAGCTGCCGCATATGTCATCATTGAGCTCAGCAATAATGTTGTTGAACCTCTAAGTTTACCAGAATGGACTCCAACAATGATTATCGTGCTCCTTGTTATTTGCTTTCCATTTGCAGTTATCTTTTCCTGGATATTTGACATCACCCCTGAAGGAGTTAAAAAGACAGAATCAGCAAAGGTTGTAAAGCAGAAAGAGACACCTTCAAAACCTCAAAAAAGAAAGCTGAGGGTGAGTGATGTAATTATTGCTGTACTGATTTTGATTGTTGTGATACTTGCTTATCCAAAGATATTCAGGAAAGATAAGTTAGAAGATATCAGAGACCTTGATGGGAGGATTTCAGTTGCTGTTATGCCTTTTCAGAATTTAACTGTAGATACTTTGTACAATGTTTGGCAAGAGGGCGTTCAGAATCTTCTTATCAATAAACTTTCAAATTCAGAAGAATTATCTGTCAGTCAGTCACAAACCATGTTTGATATCCTTGAAAGTACAGGTCAAACAAGTTATGCCTCTATTACACCTTTCTTTTGCAAGTGAGATAGCATTAAAGCTTGAAACAAATACATTTATTCTTGGCAACATAATGAAGGCTGGTAATAAAATCCGCATAAGTGCGCAATTAAGAGATGCAACAACCGAAGAAATATATAGATCTTATGAAGTAGCTGGAGATACTGAGGACGATTTTTTTAATATAACAGATTCTTTGTCCAAACTCGTGAGGAATTATCTGGAAATAAAAGTGCTTGAACAAGATGTTGACTACGATTTTCGTATAGGGTTTACCACAAGTTCCGCTGAAACATATCGGTATTACATACAAGGCCTGAACTCTTATTTTGCCGGTGATTATAAATCAGCAATAAAGATATTAAATAAAGCCATAATAATAGATACAAGTTTTTTTGCCGCTTATGATTGGCTTTTAGGAGTATATGATTATTATGGCATGATTGAACAGGATTATAGCCAGATTGAACAGGCAAAGCAGTTACTTAATAAACTAAAATCAGCACGAAATTAATAACGATGAATTTCTTCTAAATCAATTTTGAATGCTTCAAATATCAGTTTTTGCTTTTTTGAGATTTCACTTATTATTATTTCGTCATTAATGTTTGCCAGTTTACTTTTTTCTTTTGTGTGAATGATTTATAGTAGTTTCTTAATTCATATATGTTAATAAAAGTGCTTCCATTTTTCCCAATTTTTTTAATTCTTCCGTATTGAACTAGATACGAAATATTTGATGTTGTTACAGGTTTATTCAGATATTTACTTGCCCAGATGCTGGCTTCTTTGATTGTTAATAAATTATCCATCGTTTTTCTTTTTGTAGTGTATTCTTTCTTCAGCTAATTTTAAAGCCTCTTTTCCAAATTTTTCATCTTCAATTTCATAAATTATTTTATCACGCAACCAATCGACAGTATGTTCCTTTTCTGGAACATTAAAATATTTTGAAAGTTTTCTTACTTGTTCTATTGAGGCTTTTCTTTTTCCATTTTCTATTTTGCTTAAGATAGCTTGATCAATTCCTAAATAATAAGCAACAACTCTTAATGGATCGCCTTTTTTTTCTCTTAGATCTTTTATTTTTTCCTAAAAAAAAATTCATTTTTTGAAGGAAATTGCTTTGACAAAAACAGTCAAAAAAAATAAATATTCAATATTTTGTGATAAATATTGTTAACTTTTTATTAACAATATTGTTGTTAGGCAAAATTTAAGCTCTTCTAATAATGAAATCGCCGAATGTTCTTAAATATTAGTTAGGTTTAAATATTTAATGTGCCCGAAGGGCTATAGGCGGGTTGGAAAAATTAAATCAATTTTGTTAAGTTGTACCAATACTATGTATCTATTTTTTAATTTGATCCAATTATTGTAACCACAATATTCCTTTGACCTCGCGGCCCATCAAATTCACAAACGAAAATATTTTGCCAGGTGGAAAGCCCCAGGTCCCCTTCCAGAACCGGAATGGTCTCGCTGGGACCGACGATACCGGCCTTTAGATGGGCGTCGGCATTACCATCCTGGTGATCGTGTTCCCAGACTCCGGCTGGTATTAGCTTTTTCAGTAAATTAATTACATCCGTCTGAACCGATTGATCCCAGTTTTCCTGAATCATAATCGCAGCCGTAGCTCCCTGGATATAAACCGTTGCAATTCCATCACGGATTTTACTTTTTTTTACAATACTTCTTACCTGTTCCGTAATATCGTAAAGTCCGTTGTGTTTATCTGTACTGATTTGTATTACTTCCCGCATTTTTCTACATTTATGAAAATATTTTTCTATAATTTGAGAGTTCTTTCAGTCATTTAGAATGTACCGTTTTATTTTAATGTGCTGAATTACAACATTACTAAATTTAATTCAAGTCATTTTTTGAGAAGTCTAAATTTCAAAATTACACTTTATTAAGCATATTTAAAAAAAGATGAACGATACAGAATATCGTTGGACAACCAGGGACAACGTAAGGCTTTATGCTAAGTCCTGGGAACCGGACTTTACTCCCAATGGGGTTATCAACCTGGTTCATGATAAAATTTCGTTGAAATTATTTTTTGGAGCTTATTTTATAATTAAACTTTATGGACAAACCCTAATTAGATAATGAAACCATTTCGTACTATCGTTAAGATCCCTCCCTCACTCTTCAAGTTGTCATATTATACCCCATCCATGTTTATCGGATCCTGTTTTACAGAGAACATTGGAAGCAAATTGAGCAATTATAAATTCCCGGTTGATATTAATCCGTTTGGAGTAATTTACAATCCTTCCTCAGTCAGCAAGTCACTGGATATTTTAATAGGGAAAAAGGAATTCACAAAAGATGATTTGTACTTTTTCAATGGGAAATGGCTTAGTTTTTTTCACCATTCCAGTTTTTCAGATAAAGACCTTGAACAATGCCTGTCCGGGATTAATGCTAAAATCACAGAATCAAGAGAATTCTTAAAGAAGGCTGGATTCCTGTTCATTACTTTTGGAACAGCCTGGATTTTTGAATGGAAAGAATCAGGTGAAACCGTTTCCAATTGTCATAAGATCTCTGCCTCTGAATTTAACCGAAAGTTATTATCAACCGAAGATATCCTGGAGAATTACAAAACATTGATCCATAAGCTTTTACAGTTTAATCCTCAGCTAAAGATCATTTTCACGGTCAGTCCTATACGGCACTTGAAGGATGGCGCCGAAGGAAACCAGGTAAGCAAGGCAATTCTTTTATTATCTGTACATCAATTATTGAAAAAATTCCAATCCATAAATTATTTTCCGGCATATGAAATTATAATGGATGATCTCAGGGATTACAGATTTTACTCCGGTGATATGATACATCTGAATTCTGTTGCTATGGATTATATTTGGGAAAGATTTTGCGAGACCTATCCGGATAAGGAAACTTCCGGCATAATGAAAAACATCGATCCAATTCTCTCGGCAATAGGGCATAAACCATTTGAGCCGGATAGTGATCTTCATCAGGATTTTCTTATTAAGATACTTGATAAAATTGAAAAACTTCAATTGCAATATTCATTTATCGATTTTAGTCGCGAAATAAAATGTATTAGAACCGGTTTGAAAAGATGAATAAAAACGATGAAGAATATCAGACATCATGTCAACCGGCACTTGTTTATTCCGCTGAAATTAATCAGAATCAGAAATCTTGCTTACGAAATGAGCTTCATACAGACGTTTACGATATCCTTCACCAATATTTGAACAGCCAACTGTGTACTGCCGACTATTAACTAATTATTTCTCCGGATATAAAGCAAATTTCCTGAAGACGGGCAATGTAATAAAGTAAATTAAAAATCCAACGGGTACAGAAAGAATTAACCAGACACATATACCGGTTAAATTGATCTGCCAAATGGTCTTAATCGTGCCCAGCCAATCAGCAAGGAACATTTCAATAACCCTGCTAACTGACATGGGTATGGGTGGTAAATTAAAAATATATTCTCCGATTTTCAAAAAAGGAATAAAGAGAAGCAGTTGGATAGGATATACAAGATAATTTACGAATTGAATCGAGATCATATTCAGCTTCAGGGAAAAGGCAGCAATTGCACAAAGAACCGTTGTAGTCCCCAATAAGGGAATAATACCCAATAAAGCACCAAATACAATGGATAGCGCCAATTTTTCCGGAGTAATTCCCTGCTGAAGAAAGCTGATAATAGGTTCCTTTACATTTTTACTAAGATATTTTTTGATCCATTCTCTCATAATTTGTGTTTAAAGTTGCTTATCCTTAAATCTTTTGTTTTTCTTAGCCCTTGCCCCGTATGCTCGAAAAATTATTTCACGGGGTGAACCTCAGCCTTGTGCTTCAATCAAACAAATTTAACACATCTCTCTCAATAGCATATATTTTTTGGTAAATTCGTGAAGCTATATACTTGAGTCCACTCCAAAAAGTCATTTTTGACAGAATAATGTCATAATGCCCGCCCGTACCGAACGGTACGTTCGGGCGGGGAATTTTGGAATGCTGTGCCATAGGCACTCCTTTGGAGGAATAATGGGTGTTTCCAATATTC
>JAUWBB010000092.1 GCA_030605195.1 Bacteroidota bacterium | reverse complement strand
TTGAGGACTTCTCAACTATTGATTTTCCACAGTCAGGTGATGACGCTTCGGTCACACCCTGACCAAAGCGTCAGGGGTTAGCCTGTACTATTCATAAATATTGAAAAATGATAATATTTATGAATACGTCAGGCTAAATATTGTTTGTCTTTAATATTCATAATAAGATGTATTTTGAAAGGAATATTGGCTCCCGATACCCGATAGCTATCGGGTATCGGGAGGAATAATGGAAAAACTAACAAACAACCATTTTGCAAAGATAAATATTTTTAACGTGCTAAGAATAATCTTTGCCAGTTACCGTTTCACTCTTTAAAATTATGAAATAGTTTTATATTTATTAAATTTAGAAATCCAATAAATTAACTGAACAACAATTTATTTAATTCTTATGAATCGACTGATATTTGTTTTAATCTTTGGATTACTGGTCTTTTTTCAACTAAAACCACAGGATTACGAATGGTGGAATGAAATCCATAACTGGGATGGTATTTCCAAATGGGAAGATTATATCATCAAATCTCCTGGTTTTTTAGGACCTAATGCTTTGCCTGTTCCGAGGGTAACCGATGGAACAGTCACCGAGAACCTGGAATTTCAAATCGCTACGGATTTTCATTTCAGTAAAGGTGATAAAACCCAAAACATATTCTTATGGATTAATTATCCGGTAGTGAAGAATATTATTTCAATGGAGTTTTATGTTGTTCCTTTAGAGCATTATAAAATGACAGAGGAAATGAGGGACCTAAGATTTTCAAGGGATTATGATGGAGAAGGAATTAGCGGTGGGGATATCTATTTCGCTACCCTTATACAAATTCTTAGGGAAAAGGACAAATGGCCTGATATCGCCCTGAGACTAACCTGTAAGACCGCTTCCAGCGAAAATCTTGGTGGTGCAAGGTTTACTGATAGTCCCGGATATTTTTTTGATCTTTCATTCGGGAAGAAAATTAGTCCTGGCATAAATCTATCTGGGATGGCAGGATTCTATGTATGGCAAATAAATTATTATAATGGCTTATTTACACACCGTCAGGATGATGCTTTTCTCTTTGGAATATCAGCTGAAAAAACAATTAAAAACCTGTCAGTATCCAACACGATTGCCGGTTATCTTGGGTACTTAGATATTAAGGATAAACCTATTGTTTATAGATTGGATTTGAAGAAAAAAATTGGAAAAATTGATGTACATGCAGGATACCAATACGGCATAAATGACGTTAAATATCATATGTTCCGGGTTTCAGTTTTTTTCAGCTTTGAAAAGGGAATAATTGAATTTCCTTTATAACCTGACCCCGGTTTACGTAACTTTAATGAAAAAAAACAGTATAAAATACTGTATATACGATTTATTGCGTTTTAACTCTGATAATTTATTAATTACACAAAAAAAATTATAATATTTGTCATCGTATTTGTTCTTTATGCAGTATCGTTGCAAACACAATGAATATAGTATGATGAAAAAGACAGAATGTTTAAATATATTATAAGTTATTAGTTATAATAGAAAAATATAAACCAAAATCAGTTTGTTATGAATAAAATAAAAACCATGAAACGACTATCAGTATTTATCGTAGCTACATGCATTACCGCGTCTTTATCATATTCCCAAATTGGCAATATTAATTTTCTGGAAGGTGGGATTGCGGATGGCGCAAAATTATTTGAAGCCTATCTTGCGCCATGGGCAAATGCCTTCGGCGCCAGTTTGAACGGTGGTTGGTACAATACGGCTAAGCCACATAAATTAGGTGGATTTGATGTTACCTTTACAGTAAGTACGACTTTTGTGCCTTTAGGCGCGAAAACCTTTGATCTGAGTGAAATTGATTTTGAGAATTTAACATTACAAACAGGATCAGATACTGAAGCTCCAACGATTGCAGGAGAGAATAAAGACGGCCCGTCCCTGGAATACATCCTTAGTAATCCTACATACGGGGATATTACCATTGCTTCTTTTAAAACTCCTCCCGGTTCGAACTGGGGTGCAATCCCGCTTCCTATGATAAAGGCCGGACTCGGGCTACCATTAGGGACAGATGTCACCGTTAGGTTTGTGCCTAAAATAAATATAAAAGATTATTCTCTTAGCTTATGGGGTATTGGTGGTAAACACAGTATTACACAATATTTTCCCGGGGAAAAACTAATGCCTTTTGATTTATCACTTCAAGGAGGTTATACTAAAATAGAGATTTCTGTTCCAGTAGAACTTAAACCAGATGCATCCACCAGTCATTTTCAGGACTATGACATAAATTCCGATTTCGAAGACCAGGAAGTAAACATGGAAGTAACAGCCTATAGCATAAACCTTTTGATCTCGAAAAAGCTGCCGATTGTAACATTTTATGGTGGAGTAGGTTACAGCAAAACACAAACTGTAATCACTGTCGCCGGAAATTATGCCATTCCAACCTTTGATGCGACATATTCAATACAAGCACCATACACACTGTTATCACCCGGACCTGTGTATATCGATGCATCGGTTTATCAGGTGCCTACAATAGATATTAAGAATCACAGTGGCTTGCGCTTAAACGCGGGTATCCGGTTTACGCTTGGTGTGCTAACCATTCATGGCGATTATACTAAAGCTAATTACTCAGTAATCACCGGTGGACTGGGAATTAGTTTCAGATAATAAAAATAACAAACAATTAAAAGGGTTTCTCAAAAGGGTACCCTTTTTTCATTTACCCGTCTGGCCGTTGGAAACGGACGGACAGGTTATAATGATGTCGGATGTTTCCATCCGACAGATGTCAGGTGGAAATCTACCTGAGGCAGACAGGCACCTGACACCATTTTACAATACCTTCAGGTCAGGGAGACTCCGGAGGGTTGTTTGAGGAGAAGACCTGCCAGGGTCCGAAGATCCTGCCTGCCCGCCGTAGTATGCGAAGTCGGGGCAGAGTCTGAAGGTAGATTATACTATAACAACTCTTCCATTCTAATTGTGCTTCCGTACGACGGATTTGAGTAAAACCTCAAAACCCACTTAACTTCATGGTCACTGTGGGTATTAGAAGGATAAGCCCTAAAATCATAAGCATGATAATAAATGGTGTGACCCACCTTACCCACTTATCGTATGGAATTTTCGCAACACCCAAAACGCCAATTAGAACACCCGAGGTGGGTGTGATCATATTGGTAAATCCGTCACCGAATTGAAAGGCCATAACAGTAGCTTGTCTTGAGATTCCGATAAGATCAGAAAAAGGAGCCATGATAGGCATAGTGAGGGCGGCTTTTGCCGACCCTGATGGGATCACAATATTTATGATGGTCTGGATCAGGTACATAATGCTTACAGATGCTATTTTTCCAAAATCTTTCATCGACTGTGACAAGCCATACAAGATGGTATCAATTATTTTTCCATCCTCCAGTATCGAAATAATCCCTCCAGCCAAACCTACAATTAATGCAGCAGAAAGAATATCTTTCACACCTTCCATGAAGAGTTGAGTAATCTTGTTCGGTGAATTATTCATTGCAATACCGGCAAAAATACCCATGGCAAAAAACAGGGTGGCGATCTCCATGATATACCAGCCATACCCCATTACTCCTGTAATAAGAAACAAAATGGTAAATCCAAGAAGAGTTAAAACAAAAAAGTGAGCCGATTTTCTCAAACTTAACCATCCGGATATTGCAAACATACCTGTAGCAACAGGAATAACAGGCATTATGGCTGAAGAACCTGCTCCCGATCCAGGATCTCCAATTTTCATTTCTGTCATAGGATAAGTAACTGAAAAAATAATTAATCCTGACAAGATTATTCCATAGGTTACCCAGGCTGCAACAGGAGTATGATATTCTATCGATTCAATATTTGCATTCCCTTTTTTCCGCCAGTATTTGTCATCTTCAAATACAAGTGATGATTCAGGCTTTTCCTTTACTTTTTTAGCGTAGCGCAAAATAAAACCGATGCCCGCGACATTAATAACCAGCCAGCAAAACATCCGGTATTCAATACCTGAAAACAATGGCAAATCTGCCAGGCCTTGTGCAATTCCAATGGTGAAGGGATTTAAAACCGCACCGGCAAATCCAAGAGCCGCGGCTACAAAACACATAGAAACCCCGACAATAGAATCGTATCCCATTGTTATAGCCAGGGGTACCATTATAATTACAAAGGCAATGGTCTCTTCACTCATCCCGAAAACAGCCCCGAATACACTAAACAAAAGCATGATCAGGCATATTACGATATTGTCGATACCAAAAAATCTGAAAAACTTTATCCTCTTCAACCGTTGAGTGAATTTTAAAAATGAGAATATACCCACATCAATAGCCCTGCTATTATTCATAATCCAAAAGGCTCCGCCAATCATCAGAATAAAGACAATGATGCCGGATTGCCTGACAAAACCCTTATAAATGGCTGAAAATATCTGCCATGTCTGAGGTTGGCTATCCACCCTCCGGAAAACCATTTCTTTCTTTTCAAATCCATCCGATTCAATAAGTTTTTCAACATATTCTCCACCGGGTATAATCCATGTTAGTACAGCCGATATAACAATTATGTAAAACACAATCACATACGTGTGAGGAATTTTTTTCTTTAGCATATCATAGATTTTAAAGTAATTCCGATCAGTCAAAAATAATATTCTAATGATGCCGGATGTTTCCATCCGGCAAATGTCAGTTCCTGACACCATTTTACGTGTGAGGGTTTTTTTTCATTCGACTAAATCAAAAGTAATATTTTTTGCAAACCCGCTATTAAGTGAACGGGAAGATTGCGGTTTGATTTGTAAATATTTGCTTAATTTTGAAACGATTTTCAGGTTTGGAATTTGAAGGAACTAATTCAATTGATTATTCTAATGATGTCGGATGTTTCCATCCGACAAATGTCAGGTGGAAACACCTGACACCATTTTAACTTGCAGCTGAAATAAATTATTGATCCTGCGCACGTGCGGGAGTAAGTTTTGTTTTTAAGCACCTATATGGATAAGGATTTATTGAATAAGAAAATTCAGAACAGGTACCGTGGGTTGCTTCGGGTAAGCGAACCATTGGCTGAAAAGGACGAAATGAGAAGCATCAGGGAAGCCTTTCATTACGCCATGGATGCTTTTGACGGGGAAAAAACTTCTTCCGGGGAGCCCTGTATTTTCCACGCTCTTGCAATAGCCCGTATTGTTGCAGAAGAAATCGGACTCGGCTCTACATCAATAATAAGTGCATTGTTGTATAATATTGTCGAAGTAACAAATTCAACCAGGAAAGAATTTGAAAAAAGATTTGGAGTACAGGTCCTTTTAATCCTCGAAGGGCTTTCAAAAATTTCGGAACTCGATACGGACAAAACCTCTTATCAGGCAGAAAATTTCAGAAACCTTTTGCTTAATTTAGCCAGTGATGTACGAGTTATCCTGATCAAATTGGCTGAAAGACTTGACAATTTGAGAAATCTGGATAAACGAAATCGAAAAAAACAACTTCAAATTGCCTCGGAAACCTATTATCTGTATGCTCCGCTTGCCCACCGGTTGGGACTTTATAATGTTAAGTCAGAGTTGGAAGATCTCTCCATGAAATTTATTGAGAGTGAAACCTATAAAATGATATCAAACAAATTAAAAGAGACCAATTCGGCACGAAATAAATTCATACGCGATTTTTCCTCTCCTCTAAAAGAAAAATTAAGAAAACAGGGATTTGATTTCGAAGTAAAGGGAAGAACCAAATCCATCCATTCCATATGGATAAAAATGAAGAAACAAAACGTAGAGTTTGAAGAAGTTTATGACCTGTTTGCTATCCGTATCGTTGTAAAAAGCAAATCTGACCGTGAAAAAGCAGATTGCTGGCAGGTTTATTCCCTGGTTACCGATCTGTACCAGCCCAATCCCCAACGGTTGCGGGACTGGATTTCCATACCTAAATCTAATGGTTATGAATCGTTGCATACGACGGTTGCCGGAACTGGAGGCCAGTGGGTGGAGGTACAGATACGAACCGAAAGAATGAATGAGATTGCTGAAAAAGGGTATGCTACACACTGGAAATACAAAGGGCAGAAATGGAGTAAAAGTCTTGACACATGGCTCTCGGAAATGAGTGAAATATTAAAAACACAGGAAACGGAACAAATTGATTTTATCGACCAGGTAAAACTGAATTTGTACTCCGATGAGATATTTGTATTCACTCCAAAAGCTGATCTCAAACGGTTGCCTGCAGGATCAACTGTGCTTGATTTTGCTTTCGATATACATAGCGATATCGGTTCTGCATGTAGAAGCGGAAAAGTAAATAATAAAAATGTTCCCATCCGTCATATTTTGCAAAATGGAGACCAGGTCGAGATCGTTACTTCCAAAAATCAAAAACCTAAAACAGACTGGCTGAATTTTGTTGTTACATCAAAAGCCAAAACAAAAATTAAACAAGCCTTAAACGAAGAAAAATTCAAGGCAGCCGAAGCAGGAAAAGAAATTTTAAAGCGGAGATTCAGAAACTGGAAAATTCAGTATAGTGACAATAACATTAAACGATTATTAAAATTCTATAAATTAAAAACATCCCAAGACCTTTATTCACTCGTAGCTGGCGAGAAAATTAATCTACCAGAGCTTAAAGAGGTGCTTAGCGAGGCTGAAAATATTGAAGACGCAAAGCCTGGTACTCCTGTCGAAAAACCTGAGATAAAAACCTCTATTCCAAAATACGACGACTATCTTGTTATTGAAAATAAAGTTAAAAACCTCGATTATAAATTTGCAAAATGTTGCAATCCGATTTTTGGTGATGAAATATTTGGATTTGTAACCATAAGTGATGGGATAAAAATACACAGGGTAAATTGTCCGAATGCTCCTCAGTTATTATCAAAATACGGATATCGCGTTATCGATACCAAATGGACACCTGCCCAGGGAACAAAATCATTTGAAACAACGATTAAGGTCTCGGGAATCAATGATATAGGTATGGTGAGTCGTCTGTCTGACGTAATATCCAGGGAAATGAGAGTTAATATCCGTAACATCTCCGTTAACTCTGACGAAGGGTTATTCGAAGGAACAATAAAAGTATTTGTGATGGATACGGCTCATCTTGATGTTTTATTGCATAAAATAATGCGCGTGAAAGGGGTATTAAAGGCAAGCCGGTATGACGAACCCGGTGCCGGTTAAAACCCGTATACTGTTAATCTAAGAAAACTTATATCATTTATCTTTTAAAATACCGCGTAGCGCCTGCCCCGATCCATCAGGAGTTTTATTATTGTAGTATGTGTTTAGCACTATGAACAATTTTTTTATTACTTTTGTTACAAAATACTAAAAACCAGATTCTGAAGTTTTATTATGGTGTCAGGTGTTTCCACCTGACATCTGTCGGTTGGAAACAACCGACACCATGTCGTTGTCTTAATTAACGTTATAAAGAAATAATAAAAAACCAGATTTTGTAGTTTTGTTATAAATGATATCCTGATTTTTATAAAATATGAGAAAGATAGTCTTAATGATACTTGTTTTTTCTTCAGCTTTTCTCATGGGGATGTCGCAGGGCATTTATTATCATCACCCATACTCCTTTTTCGCTCCGGCTCCTGGCACTGAAAGCTATTTCTCCAGGTATCAGAAGAAAGGCAAAAATCAGAATAACCAGCTTCAAATACATTTTGATATTGGAACCTCTTTTTCCAATATTGGCGGATTTGGCTCCATGTTTACAAATTATATTTCACCGCAAATCAGCTATCCTATATCAAAAAAATTGAGCCTTCAGGTAGGCGGAGTTTTTTCAACAAATCTTCTGACAGGACAAGGATCAATAATTCCTTCTTTTACAGGAAACCTGAAAAACAATAATTTTTCACAATATTTATTTTATGCAAATGGAGCATACCAATTGAGTGATAAGATAATAATCAGGAGTTCTGTTCTTAAAAGCATTGATAACACCCCTGATCTTTTCAGAATGAATTCTAATTTGTTAAACCTTAATTATGAGAGTTATTCACTGGGGTTCGATTATAAGCTTTCCAACTCAGTCCGGTTTGGAGCAAACTTTAATATAATCAATGATAAGAATCCTTATTATTTACGTCCTTTCGGAAACAAAATAAACGGTTTGTCCCCTTTCTATAACCCCTACTATCCACATTGGTAAATCTTGGCAACATTCGTCTCGTTTTTATCGCGTTTGCTCCTGTTCTGATCATTGCGTTTTACGTGTATTTCCGTGATAAATACGAAAAAGAGCCGGTTGGCATTCTTTTCAAATCTTTGTTGATCGGCGCTTTAATTACAATACCCGTCGTATTGCTGGAAGAATTTTTTAAACTGTTCGAGGATTATTTTTCCGGTCTTTTTAAAATTTCATATACTGCTTTTATTCTTGCAGCTCTGGTTGAAGAACTATGCAAATATCTTGCTTTTTATCTGCTCATCTGGCGGAACCGAAATTTTAATGAAAAATTTGACGGGATCATATATGCTGTTTTTATTTCCCTTGGATTTGCATCGGTTGAAAATGTTTTATACGTCTTCGAATATGGATATTCAGTTGGTTTGTTAAGAGCATTTACCGCGGTGCCTGCTCATGCCTTGTTTGGCATTGTAATGGGATATCATTTTGGCCTGGCCAAATTCTTTCCTGATGAACGTAACTGACAGCTTTTAAAAGCTTTGCTAGTACCTGTTTTATTACATGGCATATACAACTTTTGTCTGATGGCTAATAAGGAAATATTTATGATCCTGTTTATTCCGTTTATCATCTATTTATGGATAATCGGATTCAGACGTATGAAGGATCTTTCCAGCCGCTCTATTTTCCGGGACGATTTTTAGTAAGGAAATAGGTTTCTGGTCCCGAAATGGCCTGAATATCCAATTCAGTTGCCATTTACTCCGCTCCCTTTGTCTTTTCCGCGAACCTGGTCGTGAGGTTTCCAGTTTCCCTGGAAAGGTTCTATGATGACGAAAAAAATCCCGAACGGGATTTAACTTTGAATAACCCGGTACGAAGTGCCGGGTATAAAGAATGAAAGTAATCCGAAACCCTAAAAGGGTTGAATTTAATAACTTAAAAGAGTTCAACCCCATCCGGGATTGCCGTGAGTGCAGCATTGTAATCCTTTTTGATTAGCTGCCGTTTTATTTTAGCATTTTTTTAATTTCTGCAACTTCTTTTTCAGTTAAATCAAACCATTTACCTCTCGATAAACAATGGGATTGTCTTTTCGCTTTCAACCTGAACCTTATTTCGTCAATCGTTCATCAACAAAATCAGACATTTGAAATCCACAAATTGGTTTCATTTTTTTTCAGACTCTGCCAGGTCATGAAGACGCTGGCAGGTCTTTTCCCAGCCGAATACAATTCGGCTCTACAGAATTTCTC
>JAUWBB010000046.1 GCA_030605195.1 Bacteroidota bacterium | reverse complement strand
GGCAAGATTTTAATTACTCCAGTATTCAATGTCAGGTGGAAACACCTGACATCATGTAACATTATCCTTGTGAACTTCTATTTATTTTTTATAACATAAATTTGACCGGCTACGTCACGAATCACCTTTATTTCTTCTCCTTTTTCAATATATCCTACTTCAGAAACCGCATCAAATATTTCGCCATCGACCTCAACCTTACCAGAGGGTCTGAGAATGGTTGTAGCTACTCCTGTTTTTTCTATCATTTTTTTCTGGATGATACTGTCTACACCAATAAAACCCTTATCCGTTTCCTGCACGGTATGAAGAGCCAATCGAAAACTTCTGGTCTCAAAAAGTTTCTTGCTGAGATATAATGAGAATATGAATGACAGGAGAGCAGAAACAACCACGATAAAAAGAGCTTTTATTAAAGCGGTAAACCCAGCCATACTGTCAATTTTAAAGACAATATTATCGATCATGCTGAGGGTTAAGCCTGTTATCATCAGGAGAATCCCGGCTACCCCGGCAACACCAAAACCTGGTATGGCAAATATCTCAACACCAATAAGGATCAAACCCACGATAAACAGCACAAGTTCCCAATTTTCTGCCAATCCTTCGAGGTACAGGGGAGCAAAATACAGTATGGCAGCCAAAAGCGCTGCTCCCAGGGGAAATCCAATACCAGGAGTTTGCAGTTCGAAATATATGCCACCGAGAATGACCATTATCAATATCCCATGAACGAAAGGATTGACCAGGAATTGAATGATCGCCTCCAGAGGGGTCAAAACAAATTCTTTTATTTCGTAATCCTTAATTCCGGCAATTTTCAAAACTTCTTTAATCGATTCTGCCTCACCTTCACAAAATCCGTATTTAATCGCTTCATTCGTTGTGAATGTTAAAACCTGGCCGGTATCTATAATGTCTTTTATATAAATTTTGGGATCTACCATAGCTTCGGCAATTTGCGGATCACGATGCCAGATCAGCAGGGTATCTGTTCCCTTTATTATGGTATCCTTCCCGTGCGCTTCGGCAGTGGCACGCATGGTTGACCGCATAAACGATTGGTATTTATCAGGAACAACTTCTCCTTGAGCATCGACTACCGTTGCAGCACCAATACTTGCGCCTTTTCTCATGTAAATGCTGTCGCAGGCAATTGAAATTAATGCTCCTGCAGAGGCAGCGTTATTGTCAATAAAGACAAAAACAGGAATTTGACTATTTAATATTCTTGTCCTTATGGAGTCGGCAGCATCAAGTGTTCCTCCATAAGTATTCATGTGAATTAGGATATAGTCGGCTTCCAATTCGTTAGCTTCGGCAAAACTTTGCTTGGTAGTACGCCAGACAGGTTCGGCGATCATTTCTTTTATGTCAAATTGGTAGACCAGTTTTTTACCGGAGGAAGTTCTGCTTTCTTCCCGACCGGTCTGGGCAAATGACGGAGAAACTAAAAAACAAAGAAGTAAAATTAAACATAGTATATTTGTTTTTTTCATCATGAAAATTTTTTACAAAATTAACACATTAATTTACAATCTGTAACATGTAATTCCGTTAGGTTTCATATTTGAAGAATTTAAAAATCCTTACCTTTGTTTTTTAACGATAATTTAATTTGTTTATGAACATCAATTTACTAGCTGCTATTTCACCAATTGACGGGAGGTACCGTAATAAAACTGATGAATTAGGGCTTTATTTTTCCGAATACGCATTGATTAAGTACAGATTGTTGGTTGAGATTGAATATTTTATCGCGTTGTGTGAATTGCCATTACCACAGTTGAAAGATGTTGATTCGGAAAAATTTAAGAATCTGCGGAAGATTCATGAAGAATTTACATTAGAAGATGCCGGAGAGGTTAAGGACATGGAAAATACCACTAACCATGATGTGAAAGCAGTTGAATATTTCCTTAAAAAGAAGTTTGAAAATCTGGGTTTTGAAAATTATAAGGAATTTATACATTTTGGATTGACCTCACAGGATATTAATAATACGGCCATACCTTATTCCTTACGTGATGCAATCCATGATGTTTATTATCCCCTTCTGGATGAGGTAATCATTAAGCTGGACCGTTTGGCAACCGAATGGGCGGGCATTCCTATGTTAGCCAGAACCCATGGACAACCTGCATCACCAACCCGTTTGGGAAAAGAAATTAAGGTTTTTACTGAAAGGTTGGTTAGGCAACTTACCCTTCTCAAATCGGTTCCATGTTCAGCAAAATTTGGAGGCGCTACCGGTAATTTCAATGCACATCATGTTGCCTATCCGGAAATTGACTGGGTAAAATTCGGGAATAATTTTGTTAATATAACCCTTGGGCTCGACCGGTCTCAGACAACAACACAAATTGAACATTATGATAACCTTGCGGCAATTTTCGATAATCTGAAAAGGATTAATACGATTCTTATTGACCTAGTCCGTGATTTTTGGACTTATATTTCAATAGATTATTTTAAGCAGAGCATAAAAAAGAATGAGGTGGGTTCATCCACAATGCCGCATAAAGTCAATCCGATTGATTTTGAAAATTCTGAAGGAAATCTCGGCGTTGCCAATGCCATGTTTGAGCACCTGTCATCAAAACTTCCTGTTTCACGCCTTCAGCGGGATCTGACCGATTCAACCGTCCTGAGAAATATTGGGGTTCCGATAGCTCATACGGTTATTGCCATGAAATCCCTTTTAAAAGGACTTGAAAAGTCAATTGTCAATACCGATAAAATAAAAAAAGATCTGGAAGAAAACTGGAGCGTTATTGGCGAGGCAATACAAACTATTTTACGAAGAGAAGGGTATCCTCATGCCTTTGAAAAATTAAAGGAGCTGACACGAACACGAAAAACCACAAATAAAATTGCCATACAAGAATTTATCCGAAAACTGGAAGTAAGTGAAAAGATTAAAAAGGAACTGCTTGAAATAACGCCTGAAAACTATACCGGGGTGTAAGTGAACAATATACCTTGTTAAATTTTATTGATTTGATGAAACGGTTTATGAAAATAGTAAAGCTTTTAAAACCTTACCTGGGATATTGTTCTATGAATGTTCTGTTTAATGTTTTATCTGTGATCTTTGCTTTATTTTCCTTCACCATGGTAATCCCATTCCTGGGTATTCTGTTTGAGAATCAGCCGTATGTAACCGAACCGGTTCCCTTTAAATTGTCGGCTGAGAGTATTGAGCAAAATTTCAGTTATTATATAACCCGGATAATTGAATACTATGGAAAGGCCAATGCACTGCTGTTTATTAGCATTCTGGTGATTATTATTACTTTATTTAAAAATGGATTTAAATATACTGCCAATTATTTTATGGCTCCCATCCGAACCGGGGCGGAAAGAGATTTGAGAAACAATATTTATGACAAGATACTGAGGCTGCCACTCTCGTATTATACTGAAGCAAAAAAAGGTGATGTTATCTCCAGGATTTCAGTCGATGTTAAGGAAATTGAGCTTTCCATCATGAGTTCCCTGGAGATGCTTTTCAGGGATCCGATTACTATTGTTTTATTTCTTGGATCCATGTTTATATTGAGTGTGCATCTTACACTTTTTGTATTGATTTTACTTCCCATCAGTGGCTTGATCATTGGCAGTATTGGTAAAAACCTCCGGAGTACATCGTTTCGCGGGCAGAAAAAAATGGGGACTATGCTGTCTATCATCGAAGAAACTTTGACAGGTTTAAGAATAATAAAAGCCTTTAATGCCGAAGAAAAAGTGACACAGCGATTCAATTCCGCGAATAATTTTTATACACGCATCATGAATAAGGTTCACCGTCGGAGATATCTCGCGCCGCCACTTAGTGAATTTCTTGGCACGGTAGCGCTTATGATCCTGATGTGGTATGGAGGAACTCTGGTACTGGGAGACTTAACCAGCCTTTCACCCGGAACCTTTATCGCTTTTATCGTAATTTTTTCCCAGATCATAACTCCGGCAAAGGGATTTTCCACTGCCTATTTTAATATACAAAAAGGTCTGGCATCGGCTGAGAGAGTGGATCAGATATTGGATGCACCTATAACCGTGAAAGAAAAACAAAAGCCTGTGCCAATTACCGGATTTAATCATTCTATTGAGTTCCGGAACGTTTATTTTAAATATGAAAATGATTTTGTTTTGGAAAATATAAACCTTACCATTGAAAAAGGCAAAACCGTTGCATTGGTTGGGAAATCCGGAGGAGGAAAATCAACCCTGGCCGATTTGATTCCCAGATTTATGGATATTACATCAGGACAGCTTCTGATTGATGGTATTCCTTTAGAAGATTACCGCTTGTATGATTTACGAAACCTGATGGGAATTGTCAGCCAGCAACCCATATTGTTCAATGATTCCTACTTTAATAACATAGCGTTTGGATTGAATGGAGCCAATATAGAGGATGTAATAGCAGCTGCTAAAGTTGCTAATGCACACAATTTTATTATGGAAACTCCCAAGGACTATTATACCAATGTGGGTGATGCAGGAAGTAAATTGTCAGGAGGCGAAAAACAAAGAATTAGCATTGCCCGTGCTGTTTTAAAAAACCCGCCTATTTTAGTTCTTGACGAAGCTACTTCTGCCCTGGATACCGAGTCGGAGAGATTGGTGCAGGAAGCTATCCTTAATTTGATGAAGAACCGCACATCGATTGTAATTGCACACAGGTTGTCGACAATAAAGTATGCCGATGAGATATGTGTGATCCATGAAGGGAAGATTGTTGAAAGAGGAAAACACCCGGGATTGTTAAAAAAGGAAGGTTATTATTACCGATTACATAAGCTGCAGATGTTTTGACCAGAAAAATTCGGATGAATTTAACTTGCCTTGTTGAATTCTTAAGGAACATTCCACAAGGCGAGAAATTTCACCGAAGATATTTTTTCAGGCAGTTATTAAGTTATTCGTTATTAGTTAATTGGAAACCCCCGGAAATTATGAAGGTTTGTGGATTCAGTTTTATCAGGAATGCTGTTAAGTACAGTTTTCCCGTTGTTGAATCGGTAAAATCCATTTTACCCGTTTGTGATAAATTTATCATGAGTGTTGGAGAATCTGAAGACAATACCTTAGACCTTATTCAATCCATCGATTCAGATAAATTGGAAATCATTCATAGTGTATGGGATGACAGACTGAGAAAAGGGGGAGAAGTTCTGGCGATTGAAACAAACAAAGCCTTCGATGCTATTCCTGGAGAATACGACTGGGCGTTTTATATTCAGGCTGATGAGATTGTGCACGAAAAATTTCTTGATCCAATCAATGAAGCCATGGAAAGATACCTCGGTCAACCGAAGGTGAACGGTCTTTTGTTCGAATACCTTCATTTTTATGGTACCTTCCGCTATATTGCCGATTCAAGATCATGGTACAGGAAAGAAATCAGGGTGGTCAGGAATGATAAAAACATCTGCTCCTTCAGAGATGCACAGGGCTTCAGAAAAAGTGGTAAAAAATTAAGGGTGAAGGCATTGGATGCTTTCATATATCATTACGGATGGGTAAAGCATCCTAAAATAATGAGGGATAAAGCTCTTAATAACCGGCGGTACTGGCATCCGGATGAAAATATTGAGAGTGAGACTTTTAAACAGTTTCACCAGGAACAATTTGATTTCACAAAAATTGACTCTATTCAGGAGTTTGACGGAGATCATCCGGCAGTGATTAAAGATCTGATTGAAAAAATGAACTGGGATATTAAATTGGATATTCATAAAAAGAAATTTAACCTGAGAGATAAATTACTGCATTGGTATGAGAAAAAAACCGGCAAAAGACTTTTTGAGTACAAAAATTATACACTTATCAATTAATACCGGTTTTCAGTTTTTCTTCCCGGTTATAACTTCATTCATACTTCCTCTGCGATATCCCTCAAGATCAATGGTCACATAAGTATATCCGATTTCCTTTATCACTTTAACGATCTTCTCCCGTAATTTATCATCGAAGAATTTATGGATTTGTGCCGGTTCCACCTCAATTTTTACTGTATGCCGGGAATGCCGTGCACGAATATTCCTGAAACCCAGATCACTAAGGAAGTTTTCCGCTTGATCCACCATCCTTAGCTTTTTTTGATCAATCGTTTCACCATAAGGAAAGCGGGAGGACAGACAAGCCAATTCATCCTTATCCCAGGTAGGCAGCCCTAACTGTTTGGAAAGCTCCCGTATCTCATTTTTGGTTAATTCAGCCTCCATTAGCGGACTTCTGACCTTTTTTTCTTTCAGAGCTCGCATTCCGGGCCTGTGATCATTTCTATCACTAAAATTTGATCCATCGACCATATTTTTATATTTGTCCGTTCCAGCAATTTCAGCAATTTTTTCAAACAATTCACTCTTGCAGAAATAGCACCGGTTTACAGGATTGTTCTTAAATCTGACATCGTCAATTTCTTTGGTCTGGATTACTTCAACCTTTACGCCAATTGTTTTGGCTATTTCAATTGCATGAGTATATTCCCTCGAAGGATAGCTGGGAGAAACAGCCAGCACACCAAACGCTTTTTCTTTAAGCACATCGTAAGCAACTCTTAGTAAAAATGTGCTATCCACACCACCACTGTAAGCCACAACTACATGATCCATCTCTTTAAGGTTAGATTTTAGCTTTTCAAATTTTTTATCTCTGTTTTTCATTCAAGACGATTTTAATGACCAATACAATTGTAATTTCATTATTACGCGGAATAATATTTTTTATCTCAAATAATGATCGAAAATTAATTTATCAGGTCAAAATTAATTTAATTCATTGATTTAAAAGAAATATTTTTTTTCAAGCTAATAGTTACATTAAATAAAATTAAATTTGATGGAATTAAAATAAGTTCAATATTGTCTAATTAGAGTCTGTCTACAAACTGACATAAAATGAAATAAATTATGAAATAATAAATTACAAATAATATTCAATAATTTAAATTCCAATTAATCAAACAGTTTCGAATTTTGAATATTGCTATTTGGAGTTTATTTGTATTTTGTGTTTTGGTGCTTATTAGCAAGCTATTTTACTTTATAGACAGACTCTAATTAGTAAAATTCATCTGGTTGAGAAGGGAGATTGAAGGGGTGGTCAGGATTACTTTTTAAACAACTAAAATATTTTCACTTGCAAATAACAATTGAAACTTTAAACAAGGTTTATAAGAACGGCAACCATGCTTTGAAAGATGTGAGTCTTCAGATTGACCAGGGCATGTTTGGGTTATTGGGGCCTAACGGAGCCGGTAAGACTACCCTGATGCGAATGCTGGTTACCCTTATGAAACCAACTTCAGGTTCGGTAAAGGTAAATGATCTGGATCTGCAAAAATACCGCCGTGATATTCGCACCATGCTGGGTTATTTACCCCAGGATTTCCGTTTTTTCTCGAAATTGAAAACCTGGGAATTTTTAGACTATTCGGCTCATTTGTCAGGCCTGAAAAACAGACAGGCAAGACACAAGGCTGTGGATGAAATGCTGGAACAGGTTGGTTTGTATGAAGCAAGAGACCGGCAGGCGAATAAATTATCCGGCGGTATGAAACGAAGATTAGGTATAGCCCAGTCCCTGATTGGTGATCCGAAAATTGTGGTTGTCGATGAACCAACCACAGGGCTTGACCCCAACGAACGGATCAGGTTCAGGAATTTACTGTCACAAATGAGCCAGAAAGATATAATCATCATTTTATCAACCCATATTGTTGGGGATATCTCCAGCACCTGCAGAAATATGGCGCTATTAGATAAAGGCAAAGTTGTTTTCAATGGAGAACCTGACAAATTGATTGAATATGCCAGGGGCCATGTGTGGCAGATCAATGCCAGTTACAGTGAATTTGATGCTATAAAGGAAAAATTTCATGTTATTTCAACCATACCCACGGGAGACGGATGGGAAGTTCAGGTGGTTGCGGATCATATTAACGGATATTCCGGAAAAATCATTGACCCAAACCTTGAACATGGATATGTGTATTTCATCGAGTACAAATTATGAAAATTATAATTATTCAGTTAATTAAAAGATCAGGTATAAAAATGGAATAATGGAAGAATGGAATAATGGAAGAATGGAAGAATGGAAGAATGGAAGAATGGAAGAATGGAAGAATGGAATAATGGAATAATGGAATAATGGAATGTTGGAATAACTAAATAATAGATTTATTTTCTTTATTGAAATTTTAACAACATAAGATATTTTGGAAGAGAAAGAAAGAAAAAACAGTAACAAAGGCTACTAAAATTGAGGGTTTGGGAAGATGCAATTGCTACACAAGGTTAGAAACCAACTGGTAAAACTAATTGAAAAAATTCTAAATAAGAGTAAAGCCAGATATTGTGTAGATTCATTTGCATAAGGAACATTATTCCCCGCCCGAACGTACCGTTCGGTACGGGCAGGCATTATTCCCCTGTAGAAATAGCTCCTACATCGCATTTCACAGGGCAGGCATTATTCCAGGATAGTAATAATAGATATTATTGATCATTAATTTATTGAACGGACTATTTGATTAATTACTAAAAAATTTAATATGTCATCTTTCACCATTATCCGAATCATCGCGCGTTTTGAAATCAAGACGCTTTTAAGAAGCTGGTTTTTCAGGATATTTTCGATTTTGGCAATAATTATCCTGGCTTTTTATAATGTAATTGCTATGACTGAAACCGGTTCCGGTCTCTGGATATTTCACAGTATACCTTCATCTGTTCCCTATGTGAATATGCTGCTGTTAAATGTGATTCAGGCCGTTATCGCGGTTTTCCTCGCTTCTGATTTCCTCAAAAGAGATAGTAAACTCGATACTACAGAAGTGATTTACATACGCTCCATGACGAACGGTGTTTACGTACTTGGGAAAACGCTTGGAATTATGATTGTATTTCTGGGACTAAACTTTATCGTGTTGTTTATAGCTGGAATGATCAATGTTTTTGTGCCGGATGTTCCTTTTAGTATTTACCCGTATTTATGGTATCCACTTTTGATCAGTCTTCCGACACTTGTTTTCATTTTCGGATTATCCTTTTTATTTATGGTGATCATAAAGAACCAGGCTGTAACATTTATTGTCCTTCTGGGTTATATTGCTACCACTCTCTTTTTCTTAAGTGGCAAGTTGCATCATCTGTTCGACTATATGGCGTTTACAGTGCCGTTAATGTATTCGGATTTTGTCGGCTTTGGAAACATTTCCGAAATTCTTATTCACCGTGGTATTTATTTCTTTTTTGGTCTTGGTTTTATTTTTATTACAATACTGTTATTAAGGCGCCTTCCGCAATCGAAGATTATGACGAGGTTTTCAATCCTGTTTTCAATCCTTTTCATTCTGGCAGGATTGATGTTAGGGAACTCGTACCTTTCACGAATATTTGGGGAAGAAGAGTTACGGCAGCAAATGGTAGAGTTAAATAACAAACAATTAAGCACCCCTTTAATTTCCGTAACACAGTGTGATATTGATCTGACACACAACAAAGACAAGATTCAAGTTGGCGCTCGCTTAATCCTTAAAAACAACACTACTGAAACAATAAACCGGTATATTTTCAGTCTTAATCCCGGACTAAATGTTCAAAGTGTAAAAAGCGGTCGGAATGAACTCAAATTCACCAGGGATATCCACCTTCTGACAGTAGAACCTGTCCATCCTCTTTATACACAATCTCTTGATTCCATAACGATAAAGTATGGGGGAGTTATTGACGAGAGGATTTGCTATTTGGATATTGATGAAACAACAAAAGCGGAGCGCAAGAAATCAGGTATGTTAACTATCGATAAGAGATTCGCTTTTGTCAGTCCTGCATATGTGCTTTTAACACCTGAAAGTTACTGGTATCCGGTTGCAGGAGTAGGTTATTCGTCCGATTTTCCCGGATTACATACACGGCAGTTTGTTCAATTCACTCTGAATGTAACCACAGAAAAAGATTTGTTCGCCATAGCACAAGGCAAAGCAACAGAACAAACAAATGGCAGTTTTTCTTTCAGGTCAGAATTCCCAATCCCTCGATTATCACTTGCAATTGGCAAATACGAAAAACAGTCAATAATTGTCGATTCGATTGAATACAATCTGTTTATTTTAAACAAACATGATTATTTTTCCGAATATCTTGCTGACTTAGGTGACACCTTGCCTGTCCTTATCCGGGAGATGAAGCAGGATTATGAAAGGACTCTGAACCTGCCGTATGTTTATTCACGCTTTTCACTGGTTGAAGTCCCTGTTCAATTTACTTCTTTCCAACGATTATGGACTACAGGACAGGAAACAGTACAACCGGAGATGGTTTTGTTACCTGAAAAAGGGTCTTTAATAAGCGATGCCGATTTTAAAAGGATGAAACGATCTGAAGAACGGCGAATAGAAAGGTCAAACCAGGTGGTTTCGCCAAAAGAAATACAGGTACGAATGTTTTTCCGGTTTGTGACTTCAACATTTACTTTAGGAATATCCAGTAACCGACTTCAATTTGGAGGCAGTGGAATGCAGGGAACACCTGCAATTTCTGCCAGCAGTATTTATTCGATTTATTCGAATTATTATTCGTTTGTATACCATCTGAAATCGAATGATTGGCCGGTTTTGAATATGGCTATGGAATCATTCCTCGATAAAGGAGCAACCAGCACAATGGCTTCAATGTTTCGCGGGTTTACAGGTTTATCGCAGGATGAAAAGACAAACCTGGCTTTGCAGGGTAGCAACCTGCCTGCCTTAATAGCATCGGAGGATGACCGGTCCGTTGTGTACAATGCCATAAAATCCAAAGGAAAATCCCTTTTTACTTTTATTCAAAGTAAGGTAGGCGATGAAGAATTTGACGATTTTTTATATAATATGCTTGATGAAAACAGGTTCAGTGAAATAAACATCAAAAAATTTAATGAGAGACTTCTGAAGGAATTCGGTTTTGACCTGAAGCCATGTATTGAAGAATGGTATAACAACCGTGAACTACCAGGGGTTTTAATCAGTGATATTAATGGATACAAAGTGCTTGATGAAGACCGGTCCCGCTTCCAGGTTACCTTTAAGATTTCGAATCCTGAACCTGCTGATGGATTAGTAGTGGTTTCATTCAGAACATTTGGCGGAGGGCGTGGAATGGGTGGCGGCATGGGAGGAGGGGGAGGTTTACGTACTCCGGGTATGGGGTTTGCAGGGGCTGACTATGAACAGATTATTCATATCCCTGCCAACCATACAAAAGAAATTGCGATTTTACTTGATGCCGCCCCACGGCTCATGTCGGTTAATACCCTGATATCAAAAAATATTCCTTCTACCCTTAGTAATATCTTTGGCACATTCGAGCTTGATAAAAAAGCTGTACCCTTCGAAAGCGAACGATTGATAGAATATTCTCCGGAAGCTTCAGAACCGGATGAAATCATTGTTGATAATGAAGACAGTGGATTTAAAGTTATTCAAACGGACTCGGAAAGTGCCCTTAAGAAATTGCTTAATATTTCTTCAGATGAAGATAAGGAGAAATACGTTTCATTCCGGTTATGGAGACCTCCATTGAATTGGCAGGCGACTACTAATTCTGCATTTCATGGTAAATACATCCGTTCTGCATATTTCACAAAATCTTCAACAGGTAATAGTATAGCTATTTGGAATGCTGAAATTACCGAGGGAGGGTATTATGATGTTTATTACTACGTTCCGCAATTAAGGATGAGAGGTATGGGTGGTCGCGGAATGGGAGGCGGGCAAGTAGGCGGGCAACCACAGGAGGAAATTAAGGATGAATATCATTTTAATGTGTATCACGATGATGGTAATGAAGAGGTAATCCTGGAATTGAAGAACGTTGAATACGGGTGGAACCATCTGGGTTCTTACTACCTTTCTCCTGATTCGGCAAAAGTAGAATTAAGCAACGAATCGCCGGGAAGAGTCGTTGTTGCCGATGCTGTAAAGTGGGTAAAACAATAGTTATTATTATGGCAATCGGCATACTGAAGATGTCTTTCATCACAGAAACAAAATGCGTGTGCATAACGTTAAATCAAAAAATAAGAGGACTGACCCCAGCGGGGTCATATTATTGTAGCAGCAGGATTAATAACAAAAATCGACCCCGGATGGGGTCGCATTATTAAATTAATAGAATTAATATTTAGCATTATCAATATCATTTCTTAGTAGCATATCAATATTTTAGAATAAAATAAAAAAAAATGGCAGACACTTATACACAATTTTATATCCATTTGATAATGGCCGTGAGAAACAGGGAAAGCTTATTAGTAGATAAGCACAGGTCGGAAATTTTCAAATACATGTCTGGAATAATTACAAATATGGGGCATAAATCAATCATTATTAACGGGATGCTCGATCATGTTCATGTTTTGTTTGGATTACATCCTGCGCAGGCAATTTCAGATTTGGTCAGGGAACTTAAAAAGAGTTCATCCTCATTTATTAATAATAAAAACTTTCTTAGA
>JAUWBB010000277.1 GCA_030605195.1 Bacteroidota bacterium | reverse complement strand
GATACCCACCCAGGATTCCAACCAAGCCCTTGTCCGTCCGGTCACCAGTTGCATAAAAATTTTTAAATAAAATTCCTTCCTGTGTCAATTGATTAAATTGAGGTGTAATCCCCTCCCTTCCTCCAAGAACTTCAATAATTTTCGAATTGAAACTTTCCAGCATAAGGATAATGACATTAGGCATCTCCTGTCTTAGAACCTGATCGGTTCGATTCTCGTGATCAAATAATCCGTTATAAAGGATCTCTGCTTCCCTTTTTTCCAGGTACCGGTACGGATTTTCCATGGGCTGGAAATTAGCCAATGAATATCCAAGATTCCAGAACAAGTTCAGCGCGGCATGATTCGGAAAAGCCTTTTCATGAAAATAGGCAGAACCTGTATTGATCGGTGCAATACCTAACCCACCTCTGATGGGTATGATTAAAAAGCCGGTTAAAAATAAAAATACAAAAAGCTGCAACCATTTTCCGGGTTTCAAACGGATAGTTTGGCGGGCTATGTATTTGAAGTAGATAAATATTGTTGTTGAAAAAATAAGGATTGCCAGAATAATCTGTCGAAAGATGATTAAAATACTCACCGAAGCAAAAGCTTCCTTAGGCTGGTCGATATATAATAAGGGTGTTGTATCGATCCTGAATCCCCAATGCCGGTATAACTCAAGATCAATTACCAGAACAAAGCTGGCAATCAGAACGATAAGTATCGTATAAACATTAATAAAATAAGTAAACCATCTGCCTTTAAAAAAGGAACCAAACGCGGTGATCATTACCGGGAGAAGAAGGATGTAGCCGGTTGCTGAGAGGTCAAGTTTAAAACCGTGGGAAAAGATCAGGAACCAATCCGTTAATGGAAACCCAGTCGACCGGTTATAAAAAAAGAATAAAAAAAGGATTTTACAAATGATAAAAAAAAGAAACCAAAAGAGGGTGTACAAGCCAAAAAAAATAAGTCTTTGCTTCATTGGAAGAGTCGTTTTACTGCCCTGATCTTACGATAAACCATGGATTCAGGAGGTTTTCTTTATTATACTCCAAAGGAATATCTTTACCAAAAACTGTAACACTGCATCCGGCAAACTTTGCAATAGCATGACCGGCTGCCGTATCCCATTCCATCGTAGGCCCAAGCCTGGGATAAAGATATGCCAATCCTTCAGCCACCATACACAATTTAAGTGAGCTCCCTATTGAGATAAACTCAACCCTTTCGTACTTCTTCTTCATATCTTCAATTAAGGCCTCTGTTTCAGCATTCATGTGGGACCTGCTGCCAACAATCCTCAGACTTCCTGTTCTTTTCGCAACAGGTAGTTTTGCACCGTATTTTACCCATCCGTCCAAATCATCAGGATATAGATTCAGTTCATCGATATTTACCTTAAACGACCCGGTATTCTCCGCTCCGAAATAAAGGATTTTCTGCACCGGAACATAAATAATACCCAATACTGGCTCTTTTTTTCGGATCAGCGCAATATTTACGGTAAATTCTCCATTCCTCCCGATAAATTCCTTCGTTCCATCCAACGGATCTACCAGCCAGAATAGATCCCATTTTTTTCGTTCAATATAAGGTATTTCTTTCCCCTCCTCGCTAAGAAAAGGCAGGTTGGTATTATAGAGGATCTTTTTTATGGTTGAATGGGATAACCGGTCGGCCAGAGTGACAGGAGTATTATCTTTCTTTAGCTGAACATCAAAAGCGCCGGACTGATAAACCTCAAGAATTTTTTGCCCTCCTTTTATTGCTGCAGAAATGGCAACGGGTATCAAAACCTCAACATGGATCGTTTCCTTCATATAATAATCATTGATCAGAAGTACAAAAGGCTTAAAATCGCAACGGTAACCACCATGTAGATCATAGTTAAAGGAAACCCTACCTTAAAAAAGTCCTTAAAGGCATATCCGCCCGGACCATAGATCATTAGATTGGTCTGGTATCCAATGGGTGTCATAAAGTTAGCGGCAGCGGCATAAGCAACGACCAGGACAAATGGAATGGGATTCAAATCGAGTGTTACAGACATGGTAAGCGATATAGGAAAAATAATAGCCACGGCAGCTTTATTGGTGATATAGGCTGCCAGAAACGCCGTAATCAGGTAAATACCGAATAATATACCAACCTTTCCCAGTGGCAGAAATGCTACGATAAAACCATTGGCAATAATATTTGCCGCTCCAGACTTAATCATTGCAGTACCCAGTGCCAATGACATCACAATTATCAATCCCAGATCATAATCAATACCTTTTGGCAGGTCTTTCGGGGTAGTAATGTTTAATACAAGAGATGCCATCAGTAATATAATTAATCCCATAAACAGCGAGATCACATTCATAGCCGCAAGAAAAATTGCAAGGAGCAGCCCTCCAATAACAATGGCAATTTTGTAGCCTTCCACCTTTTTAAATTCCTTAACCCTGGAGATAAAATAAAAATCCCTGGTTCCCTGTGACTGGCTGACAAAATCACCTCCGCTATACAACATTAAAACATCTCCTGCTTTCAAAACAACCTCACGCAATTTACTGGTAATTTTTTCTTCATTCCTGTGTATGCCGATTACCGCCGCATCATACCTTGACCTGAAATTAATTTCTTTCAAACTTTTATGTATCATTGAAGAATTATGGGATATAACGATCTCAACCACCTCTGTTTGTTTTTTCTTGTGCAGCATACCTACCGAAGGAATAGTCAACCCTGAACCCGATTTAGTCAATTCTGCCACAGGAGCAGTATCTCCTGCAAAAACCAGGATGTCGTCCTGGCTAATGATCAAATTATTTGAAACCACAAATATTTTACGATTATCCCTCTGAATTTCAACTAAATAAAGTCCTTTCATATTTCTTAATCCCGACTCTTCGATGGTTTTTCCAATCAAATCAGAGTTCTTTCTCACTTGGGTTTCAATAAGATAAGTCCGGTTATTTTCAGGGGAATCCTCATCCAGTTTCTCTTTTGACGGAAGAAGTTTTTCACCCCAGAAGAAAAGATAGAGGAATCCTATTAAAATCATAGGAATTCCTACGTAAACAAAATCAAAGATTCTCAGAGAGCGTAAATCCGGCAGGATTTCCTGATCAACGACCAAACCATTAACGATCAGGTTGGTTGATGTTCCGATCAATGTAGCACACCCCCCCAGAATAGCTGCATAAGAGAGAGGCATCAGGAGTCTGGAAGGAGAAATATCGTTTTTTTTACACCAACTGTTTACATAAGGCATCATTACTGCAACAAGAGGTGTATTGTTAAGGAATGCCGATAAGCCTGAAACAATTATCATCATCCTGCCAAGGAATCCCCTGTATCCTTTTACCCCCTTAAAAGCCTTATCGAAGACCAATTCAATAATAGCGGTTCTCCTGATGATATCTCCCATCAGCAGTAACATGATAATAACTGCTATTTGTTCATTTGCAAAACCGGCTAATATTTCAGACGGTGTCAGAACACCGAAAAACCCAAGAACAACAACAGCAACAAGGAAAGTAAATGTAGCGCCAAATATCTCCTTATAAAGAGAAACCAGGATAAAAACCAGGACAACGAATACAAGAATTAATTGAAAATTGATCATATTAAATGTTCAGCCTGCTTTTAAATGGAAGAAAGGTCATAAAATCCGCATGATGGACAATATAAGCTTCCGTACTTCTTTTTACCAGTTCTCCTTCTCCTGCATGTGCAGCAATGATATGGCAAACCTGTGGTGGTACACCACATTCCTCGGCAAGGGATACTCCGGAGAACGGATGCCTGACGTATTTACCATAGCTTCCCTGAACTGCCTTTCCCTCCTTATCCAGTTCATATTCGAGCAATTTCCCAACATCAGCGAGAATGGCGCCTGATAGTAATGTGTCCATGTCAACCGGCAGTTCATCCTTAAAGAATTCATTTATTTTCTCTCCGCTTTCTTTTGCTATATGTACCACACAACGTTTATGACTAATAAAACTAACTTTCAGATCCGGTCCGCAAAGTAAGGTAAATGGAATGTCACAAAGATCCTCTGGTGTTAAAACACTTTTTTCAAGTGCCAGTTCCCAGGTTTTCGCTGTTTTTTCCCTTAAGTCCCGGTCCTTAATCCATTCCAATTCAGGCCATAATTGATTTACTTCTTCTCTCATATCAGATAATTGTAAATATTTTAAATGATCAGGTAAATATAAGAATAACTTTTTTTTTTCCAGTTACATGTTACAAGTTGCAGGTTCAGTAGAGCCGAATTGTATTCGGCTTAAAATAACCTGCCAGGGTTCTTCTTGACCTGCCTGCCCGCCGTAGTATGCGAAGGCGGGGCAATGTTTGGCGGAGGATGGGGTAGTTTAGTTGTAACAATATTTGCTTAGCGGTTCTCCCGAAGGGATGTCTATGCATAACCATTTCACGAACAAAGTGAGTGGAATGTCTCACGAGCGGTTATAGCTGGGGCTTGTGTGTGCGAATGACAACCGAATGACAGCGAGCGATAGCGAGCAAATGACGCGAAGAGCAAAGCGACGAGCTAATGACTGTCAAATGATAGCTGCGAACTACGAGCTAATATCCAATTGAAGCTAAAATTC
>JAUWBB010000373.1 GCA_030605195.1 Bacteroidota bacterium | reverse complement strand
GAACGATATCGTCATACGAGGTAATGCATCTACCGGCCTTCTCTGGCGGCTGGATGGGATCAATATTCCCAATTTGAATCATTTTGGAGCAATGGGCAGTACCGGGGGGCCAATAAGCATGCTGAACAATAACCTGCTGACAAATTCCGATTTCTATACCGGAGCCTTCCCGGCGGAATTTGGAAATGCTCTCTCAGGCGTCTTTGATCTGAATATGCGAAACGGAAATAATGAAAAACGTGAATATGTCGGTCAGATCGGGTTTAATGGTTTTGAGTTTGGGGCTGAAGGGCCCCTCTCAAAAAATCATTTAGGGTCATATCTGGTCAATTACAGGTATTCTACATTGTCTGTTATGAATGCAATTGGATTTAAGGTTGCGGAAGGAGCTGTACCCGAATATCAGGATCTGTCTTTTAAACTGAATCTTCCAACCAAAAAAGCAGGACGTTTTACATTTACCGGTATTGGCGGAAAAAGCCACATTGAATTTTTGCAGGATGAGGAGTATGAAGGAACCTATGATAATCCGGTAGGACTAAATACACGCAGTGGCACGGATATGGGGGTCATAAATTTATCGAATCTATATTATATCAACGATAAAACCTGGGTTAAATCATTTGCCTCGGTGGCTGGAATGCAAGTCAAAAACAAAATCGATTCTACTAATACTGACACGGGAACAGATAAACTCTTTTATATAGAGAACAATGCTGAGTTCAGGTATTCTTTTGGAACAAAATTGAAAAAGAAGATCAATAAAAGAAACAACTTCGATCTGGGTGTCATTTTCGATGGTTTCTCAATCGACTATGTTGACAGTGTATATTTGGAAGAATACAACGATCTGCCATTTAATAATTACATGGTAATGACCAATACCCGGAAGAAGGGGATTTTTCTTATTCAGGCTTTCGGACAATGGCAACATCACTTTAACGACCGGGTTTCAATTTACGGAGGTTTGCATTATCAGATCCTTACCAATAATAATACAGGGGCGTTGGAACCCCGGTTCAGTGTGAAATGGAATGTTTCCAAACAGCAATCGTTCAGTTTTGGTTATGGGTTACATAGTCAGATACAACCACTTATTGTATATTATACCGAGTCACTTTTTCCTGGTGGTTCATACGTCCAAACCAATACGGAACTAAAGCCTACCAGGAGCCATCAATGGGTACTGGCATATGATAATCTTCTGGCAACAAACTTCCGTTTAAAAATTGAAACCTATTACCAATATTTGTTCGATGTGCCGGTCGAATCCAACCCAAGCCCGTATTCCATGTTAAATTACGGCGCCAGTTTTCACCAGGAACGCATGGACTCATTGGTAAACGAAGGTACGGGCAAGAATATGGGTTTGGAATTTACGCTGGAGAAATTTTTCAGTAACCATTATTACGCCTTATTGACATTGTCGATCTTCGACTCAAAATATAAATCGCTGGACGGAATCGAACGCGACACTCAATTCAACAGCAACTATGTGGTTAATGCCCTGGCAGGGTATGAGTTTACGCTCGGTAAAAAAGGGCATCTGTCTTTTGATCTTAAAATAGTCAGTGCAGGCGGAAAACGGTTTTTACTAATTGATAAAGAACAATCGGAAATTCAGGGATGGGCAGTTTACGATTTTACCAATGCTTTTGAAAAACGTTCCGATCCTTATTTCAGACTGGATTCAAGGATCAGCTTCAGGTTAAATCAGCGAAAAATGTCGCAAGAATGGGCAATAGACCTGCAAAATATTACAAACCGGCAGAATATTTTTAACCAATATTACAATGCTACAACAAATGAGGTGAAGTTTAATTACCAAATGGGATTCTTCCCAATGTTTCTCTACCGCATCAATTTCTAAGAATCAACCTGTCAGGCTACGACCCGTCAAGCAAGCCGGGCAGGCTATATCTCTTCTGACGAGTAAAAAAACAGCCTGGTGATTATACTAAAAACCCCCGACAGCGGTTCCAATCCCTGTCGGTGGTTTTGTTCTGAAAAACCTCGTTAGACGACTCCAACACTTACTTCGTCAGACGACTTCAGTTCGTCTGACGAATATTAAAAAAATACCAGTCCAACTACCTTCGTTCATCAGCGGGAAATCGCTACATGGACCGAAACATCCAAAACCTCAATTACAATGCTGTCTGTTATAAAATATTGCAGGGTGTACAATGCTGTCGGATGTTTCCATCCGACAGTTAATGATGTGGCAATATTTTAGTTACTCCTGTATTCAATGTCAGGTGGAAACACCTGACATCATGTAAATGTTGTAGGGTGTTTCCACCCTACATGTACACGTTATTAATGACACGTTAAACCACATATGTGGATATGTATACTTTTCTTTGGCATATTGTTAAATTTATTCACATCTTTAAAATCTATTCAAATTTTACAGATATGGCATATACTTTACAACTCGGCGCTAAGGCCCCGTATTTTAACCTGCCCGCAACTGACGGAAAAAATTATTCATTGGCTGATTTTACTGATGCAGAGGTACTGGTGATTTTCTTTACCTGCAACCACTGTCCGTACGTACTGGGATCCGATGAAGTAACCCGTGCTACCGCAGACAAATTTTCCGACCGCGGTGTGAAATTTATTGGCATTAATTCAAACTCTCCCAATACTTATGAAGTGGACGACTTTCCACACATGGTACAACGCATGGAACAATACAAATTCCCCTGGGTATATCTGTGGGACAAAACCCAGGAAATAGCCAGAATCTACGGAGCATTGCGCACACCCCATTTTTATGTTTTTGATAAAGACCGGAAATTAATTTATACCGGCCGTTCTTCCGACAGTCCCAGGGATGCCTCGAGAATTACACTTGACGATCTGGAAAATGCACTGGAAGAACACATTGCAGGAAAGCTAATCAGCAAACCCCTTACAAACCCAATCGGTTGTAACATCAAATGGGACGGCATGGATCCCCATTGGATGCCGCCTGAAGCTAAGGATTTGGTTTGATTAACTCTTCCGGGTACTCAATATCCACTATGATCAACCCACG
>JAUWBB010000244.1 GCA_030605195.1 Bacteroidota bacterium | reverse complement strand
AATACTTCATGTAACAACTCAAATAAATGAAAAATGTAATTGTAGCCCAGTCCGGTGGTCCCTCTCCTGTGATTAACAATTCATTAAGGGGAATTGCTGAGACTTGTAAAAAATTCCCGTCTGTGTTTCATAAAATATATGGTGGATGGCATGGAATTGAAGGTGTCCTTAAGGAAGAACTGATTGACTTGTCTGTCCAGGATGTGGAAGAGATCGCCTTGTTGAGAACTACTCCGGCAGCCGGAAGTATCGGAACCTGCCGGTACAAGCTAAAAGACCACCAGCAAAAAGATTTTGAACGGGTTATTGAAGTATTTAAAGCACATCATATTGGTTATTTCTTTTACATTGGGGGAAATGATTCACAGCATACTGCATACAAGATAAGTGAGCTGGCAAGGGAAAAGGGATTGGAATTAATTGCAACCGGGGTTCCCAAAACTATCGATAACGATGTTGGAGACAGCGAATTTAAGTTAATCGATCACACTCCGGGTTATGGAAGTGTTGCACGCTACTGGGCCCATATTATTCAAAATGCAAATGAAGAAAACATGGGTTCTTCTCCGGCTGATCCCGTACTGGTAATCCAGTCAATGGGCAGAAAAATTGGTTTTATACCCGCTGCCACCCGGCTGGCTGACCCTGACAGAAAATTCCCCCTGCAGATCTATTTAGCTGAATCGAAACTTACGCTGGAACAACTATACGAAAACGTAAACGAACAGTTAAAAAAAGACGGAAGATGCATTGTAGTCATCAGTGAAGGATTTGATGTGGGTGACATTGGGAACAAAAAAGATGCTTTTAGCCATACCTCTTTTGGATCAACCAGAATCACCGTCTATCAAAAGGTCGTAAATTATTTAAATGAAAAAGGCATTAATGCCATGGGATCTGCCAGGGGACAGGTGATGGGAACCGACCAACGTGATACAATGATTTACGCCTCCGTAGTCGACCTGGACGAAGCATACAAGATTGGTCAGAAAGCCGTTGAAATAGCCATGAATGACGGGAATGGCTGGATGGCAACCATCTTGCGCGAGCCAGGACTTATCTATAATGTGAAATATGACAAAGTCCCTTTGGAAAAAGTGGCTCTTTCGGAAAGAACTTTCCCCGAAAAGTGGATTTCAAAAAACAGAATTGATGTAACCGATGAATTTCTTGATTATGCAAAGCCATTGATTGGGGAAGACTGGCCATCGGTTCCGATGATTAACGGCAGACAACGGTTTGCACAGCTGAAAATGGTTTTTGCCGAGAAAAAACTCGCTCCTTATGTACCGGAAGGATATTGAACCTTTAAAATAATCCTGTAATATGAATCCTCAACAGGAACTCATAGAATTACAGCCAACCAGGGAATTCTTTATCGGCATTGATTCCGATGGCTGTGTTTTCGATTCCATGGAACCCAAACAAAAAGAATTTTTTTGTCCTAATGTCATCCGCTTTTTCGGGCTTCTTCCTGTATCAAAAATAGCACGGGAGACCTGGGAATTCGTTAATCTGTATTCCCAAACCCGTGGTGTAAACCGTTTTCTGGCACTGATTGAATGTTTCAAATTATTACGGGAACGGCCGGAAATAAAAGAAAGGAACATATCAATACCTGATATTGCTTCCCTGATCGAATGGACAGAAAAAGAAACAAAGCTGGGAAATCCGGCACTTGAAAGCTATGCTTCCACAGTCAATAATCCACATATCGATCTCGTCCTGAAATGGTCTAAAACAGTAAATAAAGAAATTGGTGAATGGATTAAGGGACTGGTTCCTTTTCCCAACTTTAAAGAATCTCTCGAAAAATTAGTACGGAAAGCAGATGCTATCGTGGTTTCCCAAACACCAGTAGAAGCCCTGCGCAGGGAATGGGAAGAAAATGATATCGCAAAGTATGTTCGTGCTATTGCCGGTCAGGAATACGGAACAAAAGCCGAACATCTCGCATTGGCTGCAAAAAACAAATATCCTGACAATAAGATACTTATGATAGGCGATGCGCCAGGTGATCTTAATGCTGCCAAAGCAAACAGAGTCTTGTTTTACCCGGTTAACCCGGGAAATGAGGAAAAATCGTGGAAACGTTTTTACAATGAAGCTATGGATAAATTCTTTGGGCGAACTTATGAAGGTGAATATGAAAATTCTCTGATAGAGGAATTTCAGTCTTTTCTGCCGGAAACACCGCAATGGCAGCAATGATTGGCGGAAGGATTATATAGAGACTGACGCAGTTAAATAAATGGTTGTAAAGCAAGAATAATGACAACTGAATGACGGTTGAAGCGGAGCGAATGACAATGAATTTGGAACTCCAAAACTTAAAACCAGAAGAAATAAAAATTAACTATAGCCTGTCTATAAACTCTATATTTCGTTTATAAACAAATAACAAATCTCAAAAAACAAATAACAAATAATATCCACTGTTTGAAAAAACAAAACCCAAACAGCATATATACAAGAATTTGTTTGATTTTTTGGTTGTTGGAATTTGAGATTTATTTGTAATTTGATACTTGTTATTTGGGGCTTATGTAATCTTTGTTTGACTTTATATACAAGCACTAACTATCCAGAACATGATCTACTACCAGCGAGGGTCGGAGAACGAAGTAATCAATTCGGGGGAATTAAAAGAAGCTGTATTTACAACATTGGAAAAACTGGATAAAAAAAATAAAGTACTGGCTATTCCTCCCGACTTCACAAGGGTTCATTCAAGAGCCGGTGAGCTAACCAGGTACATATGGGAATACTATAGGGGAAAATTAACTGACATTTTACCAGCTCTCGGCACACATGCGCCAATGACAACGGAGGAAATCAACACTATGTTTGGAAATATTCCTGACAACCTTTTTCGGGTTCATGACTGGAGAAACAATATTGTAACTCTCGGCACCGTACCTGAAAGTTTTATCAGGGAAGTATCTGAAAATAAGGTAACGTATCCCTGGAAGGCACAGGTAAATAAATTGCTGGTTGAGGGCAGCTTCGACCTGATACTATCGATCGGTCAGGTCGTACCTCATGAGGTGGTAGGAATGGCAAATTATAATAAGAATATTTTCATTGGAACAGGAGGCGCCGAGGGGATCAATAAAAGTCATTTTCTTGGTGCAGTTTATGGAATGGAACGCATGATGGGGAAAAGCGATACTCCGGTTAGAAAAGTACTGAATTACGCCAGCGAACATTTCTCACGCTCCCTGCCCCCGGTCTTGTATTTCTTAACTGTAATTGGGAAAAATAATCACGAAGGCCAGGTTATCAGAGGCTTGTTTATTGGTAATGATCCGGAATGTTTTAATCTTGCATCTGAACTTTCTTTAAAGGTGAATCTGGAATTAGTCGAAAAACCACTGATGAAAACAGTAGTATATCTCGATCCTGCAGAATATAAAAGTACCTGGCTTGGTAATAAAAGTATTTATCGTACCCGAATGGCTATCGCTAATGACGGGGAACTAATTATTCTGGCGCCCGGTTTGAAAGAATTTGGCGAAGACCCTGAGATCGACAGGCTGATCAGAAAATATGGATACAGGGGAACACCATCTATTCTGCAGGCTGTGGAGGAGAATGAAGATATGAGAAATAACCTGAGCGCTGCAGCTCACCTTATTCACGGCTCCTCTGAGAACCGCTTCAGGATAACCTATTGTCCAGGATCGTTAACCGAAAATGAAATAAAAAGTGTAAATTTCAACTATGCTGACTACAGGGTTATGATCAGTAAATACAACCCGGAGAAACTCAAGGAAGGTATAAACATTATGCCGGATGGAGAAGAAATATTCTATATCTCCAACCCTGCACTGGGTTTATGGGCATACAGGAATAGATTTTATGAAAATTGTTGCAGATGATAAAATCCCCTTTTTAAAAGGGGTGTTGGAGCCTTATTCAAACCTCAGGTATCTTCCGGATTTTTTAATCACAAACAAGGAAATCCGTGATGCTGATGCTATTATTATCCGGACAGTGACAAAATGCAATGACAAACTCCTGGAAGGTACAGCGGTAAAGTTTATAGCCTCTGCATCTATTGGATTCGACAATATTGATACAGAATATTGTAGAAAATATAATATTACATGGACCAATGCCCCGGGATGTAATTCCTCTTCCGTTCAGCAATACATTGCTTCTGCATTACTCCATTTTGCTAAACATCATAGTTTCAGACTTTCCAACAAAACTCTTGGAATTGTTGGGGTAGGCAATGTTGGGAAAAAAGTTGCCGGTTTGGCAACAACACTCGGAATGAATGTTTTATTAAACGACCCACCGAGGGAAAGAGTTGAAGGGAAAAAGGATTTTGACATACTGGAACAAATTCTTACAGAATCAAATATTATAAGTCTGCACGTCCCATTAACCAAAAAAGGTATTGATAAAACCTACCATATGGTTGATAAACAATTCCTGCAAAAAATGAACCCGGGCTGTTACATTATAAATTCTTCCCGGGGATCTGTAATCAACGAATTGGATCTTATGAAAGTCGTGCAATCCGGAAAACCAGGAGGAGTAATACTGGATGTTTGGGAGCATGAACCTGATATAAACCCGGAGCTGCTTAACCTTATTGATATTGGAACCCCACATATAGCAGGATATTCGCAGGAAGGAAAAGCAAATGGAACATCGATGAGTGTCAGGGCTATAAGTAAATTTTTTAACCTTGAACTGGATAAATGGTTCCCGGAAAATATTCCTCAGCCGGATAACCCCGAAATTGAAGTGGATTGTACCGGTAAATCTGAAGAGGATATTATTCGGGAAATTATCCATTCCACTTATTCTATCGAGAAAGATGATGCGAGACTCCGGCAGTCTCCTGAAAAATTCGAAGATATTAGAGGAAAGTATCCTGTACGCAGGGAATTTCCGGCGTTTAAAGTAATTTTGAAAAATGGAACTTCGGGACTTTTGGAGAAATTAGAAGCTTTGGGATTCAGGGTCAGGAATTACAGTTAACAATAGTTAGTAGGCAGTTGTTGAATGGGTAAATTGGAGAAGAGAAGAAAGGGAGACTTGGAGACAAAGTGACTGGGAGAGACCTGCCAGGGTCTGGATAACCTGCCTGTCCGCCGTAGTATGCGAAGGCGAGGCAGAGTCTGGGAAGTAGGACGAAGCTCCGGTTCGTCATTATGTTTATTGAAGATTTAGAATTGAAAAAAACGAAAACAGAAAACAATATAGAACAAATTGAGGTGGTAGATATAAAATTG